>JBDREV010000047.1:0-5138 GCA_043819375.1 Candidatus Woesearchaeota archaeon | reverse complement strand
TTTAATCACCAAAGTTTTTCCAGGATAGTGTTTAGCAGTTGCATAAACCTTTTCATCCTGCAATCCCAAGATATAAGCATTAGCTAATTCAGAGATCTGCTGTTCATCTCCAGGAAAACTGCGGCATTTCCAGATTGTATCATTCAGATCCACAACCGGTGCAAAATTCATCGTGACACCAAGATCAGAGAGGAAATTTCCTTCCTGCTTGCCTTTCTCAAAGGCTTCTCCGATTTCAGAGATCTTATTTGCGGCAGTAAAGTTCTGAAAATTTGCAAAAGGATTGAAGCATCCTTCCAGATCCACAGTGATCAAGAAAGGAATCTCCATATCCGCCTGAAATGACTGCGTCGCTCTTTTGAACATCTCTTCATTAGCCATGGAATAAAGATATACTCCCCCCAACTGCAGATTCTTTATGGCGGGAGCATTATCAGGGATCCCTAATCCCACCACCATCTGGGCAATTTTCTGTTTCAAGGTCAGGCTGCTTAGATCAACAGTGTTATCAATAACCAAAGGTGAAGGCTGGCCAGGTATCAACATACCTTTTGCTTTAGCCACACTCAGGCTGGCCAGGAGCAGATTTAAGATTAATAGGGTGTAGAATAGATATCTTATTTTGTTGGTCTTTTTCATCTCAAGTAATACTCCTCTTTTTTGCAGTAATTGTAGGTTTTGCTGTTGGCTAATACCTCTAAAGAACCGCTTCCAGTTGTGCACCTTTTCTCAAGATTATATTTATTTCCTCCAACGGCCAGCTGATTTTGATAATTTTCACAATGCAGCTGTTTCTGCATCTCAAAGCAGCACAGATTTGGATCATTGAAAACAGTCTGCTGATCCTCAAAACTGAAGATACACACCGGTTCTTCTCGATCTAACAGATACTGTGCCTGGCCCAAACTAGGAAGGGTTACATCCAAGAGATGGAGGGTAAAAATTACTGCAGTAAGAACCAAAGTGATATTGATGATCACCAGATTTTTTTCCTTCATTATCCTAAGAACAATTTGAAGGTATAAAAAATTTCCCTAGAAATCAGAAAAGTTAATATACTCCTCCAACCCCAAATACTCATGAAAGTGAAGATCTACACCAATCCCCATTGTCCTTATTCTGAAAAGGCTAAGAAATACTTAACCAAGAAAAAGCTGGAATTTGAAGAGATCTCTTTATTCAAAGATGAAAAGGCCAGATTTGAAGTGATTAACAAGACCGGCCAACTCTGCACCCCAGTATTTGAAATCAATGATGAAATAGTGCTTGGATTTGATGAACTAGCCGTTAAGACAGCTTTAGAAAAAAAATTAGAGATTGTGTAATACTTCTTCAATTGAAAAGTTCTGATGGATAATCCTGTCTAAGCCTCTGATCAGCGGCAGGTGTAAATCTAATTTCTTTTCCATAACTAAGGCAGTTTTGAGGGTGTTGACTCCTTCTGCCACCATCTTCATCTCTTGGAGAATATCATCTAACTTCTTTCCTTTGCCAATCTGCTCACCTAAATATTTGTTGCGTGAATGCCTGCTGAAACTGGTCACGATGATATCTCCTATTCCTGCCAGACCATAGAAAGTGACTTCTTTTGCTCCTAATTTAACACCAATCTGCTTGATCTCAGCTAATCCTTTATCGATGATAAAAGCCCTCGCGTTATCACCATAGCCAGCGCCTTCCAACACTCCCACAAACAAGGCGATAATGTTCTTGAAAGCTGCCCCCACCTGTACACCAATCAGATCATCACTGAGTTCTACTTTCATGTTCTTGCTTTCAATGATTGATTTTAGTCTCTCTTTTCCTTTTCCTCCTGCTAAGACTATGCCGCAGAACATGTCTTTGGAAACTTCTTCAGCATGTGTCGGTCCGTAAAGGCAGTAGACTTCTCCTTTAACTTTGACAACATCACTAAGCAGTTTTCCTTCTTTGCTCAATCCTTTTGAACAAATAATTACTGGTTGATCTTTCAAAAAATTAGCTGCTGTTTTTATTGTAGCTTCAACATGTTCAGAAGGCACTGCAATTAAGACCAATTCTGCAGCAAAAACCACTTCTTCCATTTTTGAAGAGATAAAAATACTTTCTGGCAACATGACCTTAGGTAGTAAGGGGCAGATTCGCTTCTTCTGCATCTCTGCTGCCTGTTCTCGATTGAATTCCCAAACCTTGATTTGATGATCATTCCTGGCCAGATGGAGAGCTAAAGCTGTGCCCCAACTTCCTCCTCCGAGAATAGCTATCTTCATCTATTGAAAGAAAAATTTTCCAGGTATAAATAATTAACTATCTTGCCTATCAGAATATATTTTCACTGCCCACAATCTTTATTAATCATCAAACACCTTCTCAAGTATGCCCGCAAAATTTATCATTGTCATCGGAGGAGTTCTTTCCGGCTTAGGCAAAGGTGTTGCTGTTGCTTCTATTGGCAAATTGCTCTCTTCCAAACTCAGGATTGTCCCGATGAAATTAGATGGTTACCTAAACACAGATCCCGGCACCATGAATCCGATTGAGCATGGAGAAGTATTTGTGTTGGATGATGGTGGCGAAGTTGATATGGACTTTGGCCATTATGAGCGTTTTCTCAACACCACCTGCAAATTCAAGTGGAACCTGACCATGGGCAAAGTGTTTGCGGAAATTAGAGAAAAAGAACGCAGAGGAGATTATCTAGGCAAGACAGTACAATATATCCCCCATGTGGTTGATCTGATCAAACAGAAACTATTCCAGATTGCTGAAGAGGAGCAGGCTAATCTGATGCTGATCGAGATCGGCGGGACAGTGGGAGATATTGAAAATGAATTATATGTGGAAGCGGCCAGACAATTGAAGAAAGATCTAGGTGAGAATAATATCCTCTATATCCATCTGACTTATATTCCTATTCCATACGGGGTCAATGAACAGAAATCCAAGCCCACGCAACAATCTGTCAATCTGCTGATGCAGCGCGGCATCCAGCCGGATCTTGTCATCGGGAGATGTTCGCAATTGTTGGACCAAAAGATCAAGGAAAAGATCGCTACTTTCTGCAATTTAGAAGAGAAAGATGTGATCTCCGGACCTGATGTGGATAGTGTCTACAAAATCCCTCTGATTTTTGAAGAGGAAGGCTTGGTGGAGATCATCCACAAGAAATTAAAGATCTACTCCCCGCCTCAGCTCCAGGAATGGGAAAAGTTGGTGAATAATCTGAAAAATCAAGGAGGAGAGATCAATATTGCTATCTGTGGTAAATACACTAAACTGGAAGATTCTTATGCCAGCATCATTGAAGCATTAACGCATTGTTCAGCACATACTAAACACAAAATCAATGTTAAATGGATTGAGACTACAGAGATTGAAGAGGGTAAAGTTGATTGTGAGCAGGCCTTGGAAGGAGTTGATGGCATCATCATCCCAGGAGGTTTTGGTTCTCGTGGTACAGAAGGGAAAATCAAGATTATTGAATATGTCCGGAAAAATAAGATTCCGTTTTTAGGGATCTGTTTGGGCCTGCAGCTGGCAGTGATTGAATATGCCCGTAATTGCTGCGGTCTGGAGAAGGCCCATTCCACCGAGATAGATCCTGAAACTCCTTACCCCGTGGTGGATATCCTTCCCGAGCAGGTTGATGTTGTTGATAAGGGAGGGACGATGAGATTAGGTGCCTATCCTGCCGTACTTCAGAAAGATTCTTTGGCCTTCCATCTGTATCAATCAGAAGAAGTTTCTGAACGGCATCGGCACAGGTATGAAGTTAATCCGGATTATCTTTCTATTTTGAAAGAGAAGGGTTTGGTTATTTCTGGAATGAGTCCGGATAAGAGATTAGTTGAGTTCATTGAAATTCCAGACCATCCTTATTTCATTGCTACACAAGCCCATCCAGAACTGAAATCAAAACTCTGCCAGCCGGCACCGTTGTTTTATGGGTTGGTGAAAGCTGCAATCAAGAATTCGCAATCTTTAAATAATCCCTAAAAATCTCCAGACTATGGCAAAGATAACTGTTGATCAAGACACCTGCATCGGCTGTGGTGCCTGTACTGCTGTTGCTCCAGATCTATTTGAGATGGATGACAACGGCAAGTCCAAGGCAAAAAAGGGAGAGACATCTTCTGAAAAAGAGCTCAAAGCCGCCCAAGAAGCAGAAGAGACTTGTCCCGTGCAAGCGATTAAGGTGGAATAAGACACTAGACTTTGTGTTCTTTCCTCAAGCATTCACTGAACTTGTGAGAATGGTAAGCCAACTTCTTTAATGTAGAATTATGTTTTTCCATCAGAGCATTGATCTGTCTCACGGTCAGCACATGCCTAACATGGTGCTTCTCTTTCTTGTGTTCAGCAGCTTTCTCATGCCTGCTCTTGTGCTTGACTGCTTTCTTACCTAGCTTCTTAATCTTCTTGTTCAGGTAGACCAGCTTCTTAGAATATAAGTACACATATCCTGCCTCTTTTAACAGATTCATTTTCTATTTCTTGATGATGATCATGCAATGATCCCGTTCAAATGGTTCCAGATTTCTGAAATCAATTACTGTAAACACTTTCTCCAGCTCTCGGCGGATCTCGTTGAAGAGCACATTAGATTTCTTCTTGATATCAATGCTCCTCGCCTTTACCGCCAGCAGACCATAACCTCCTTTCTTCAGGAACAGATTACAATTTCGAATAAAGATATCTGATTGATTCCGTTGGGCAATATCTTGATAAACTATATCTGCCAAGCAGACTTTATCTAGATATTCTTCTGGGTGGTTAGCATCTGCCAGCATGGGTACGATGTTCTTCCTCTCTTCAGATAGAAACACCAGATCCCTCATCACTCTGGGAGCAGGATCAATACCAAAGATTATTCCCCCTTCTCCGACAATATCAGAAACAAAAGAGCAAGTATAACCATGGGATGCACCCAAGTAGAGGATTACATCATCCTTCCTGATACCAGTATTGGTACAGCCTTTGACAATAGCTGCAGCCAGCTTGCTTCTTCTAGGATCAAAGTCACGATACTCCTCTCTTCCTTCCTTAACGATGATCTCCTGGAATGGAGTATAACCCGGAACAATGCTTTTAGTATAGATTCTCCTGCGATCCTGATAGATCTGAAAGATCTTGTGTGGTTGGATTTTGCTCATAAGAAT
>JBDREV010000046.1:0-9811 GCA_043819375.1 Candidatus Woesearchaeota archaeon | reverse complement strand
ATTTCTTTGATTATGAAAATGTAGTCAAGATCAATAAAGAAATGAAGGAGAAATTGAAGAAACTGGAGAAGATCAATACAATAGTGGGGAAAAATGAGCAAAAGACAGAAAGCATGTTCAAAGAGTTCGAAAAGAATTATGTTGATTTCAGAAATTTTAAGTCTTTGAAAGAGAAAACAGAAAAGCTGATGGGGAAATATTGTGATGAATTTTCTAAAATGAACAAGGCTCTGAAAGAATGCGCTAAGGATAAGGATGTTTCATCATTAAAAGATGATCTTAAAATAATAAAGAAGGAGCTGAAGAGGAGGTCCTAAGATGTTGAAAAGTCTAAAGAAAAGTGAAAAGATAAGTTTGGGGGTGGCAGTCCTCTTTTTGATCGGCACTGTTTCTCTGCTAGTGTTTACTGAACCCTCTATCACTGGATATGTCCCGGCCACTTATGCAGTCAAAGACCTGGAAGTGGTGGTGATCAAGAATCAGAGTTATATACTTGCTTCTAAAGGAGATGAAGCCCTGCAATTGACCGGATTATTAATTTCCGGAAAAGTGGTGGGTCCGGGAGCAGTTAAAGTATTCTTAGATTCACCTGCCGGAAAGAAATTAGTGTACAGTAACAGACGCGAGACTGGCCTGGGAGCGATCACCGGCTTTGCAGTCAAACAAGAAGAGCCGCAGATTGAGTTTCTGCCCAGTTTAGAAGAGGATCTTCTTCCAGAGATCCAGCAGAACAAGGATATGTATGATCAGGAGATTCAGACTTATCTGGAGCTGTTGAACAGACAGGCTGAAGAAGGCACTAATCAAGAACTGGTTGATTACATCAAATCTGTAGAAGGAGAAAGCTTCAACAAAGAATGTATGGAGACCTGCGCTTTGTTCGGGATGAGCAGCGACAGTTTCAAGTTTGAGTTTGAGATCGAGCAGGGAACGATCCTGATGATCGATGAGATCATCTATTCGATTGAGAAGTAAATTTTATTATTCTCTTTAATCTTTTTATTTAGTGTCTTCAGACTTATTTGACGAAGACAGAAGAAAAAAGGAGAGTTATCTTAGTTTATTTTTACTTTCCAGATTAAACTTAAACAGGAATTGTTTTGATACTTGTTTCATAACCAAGTAACCTAGCTTAGCCAATAAGAGCAAATCGGTTCTTGCTGTTTGGTAAACTATATTGTAAGTTTCAGAAATTTCCCGGATAGTATATGATTTCTCGGGGTTTTTCATTACTTCTTCTAAGATGCTGGCCTGCCTGAAATTTAAATCTTTTATTTTTTCAATGAGTTGTTGGGCTTCTCTCTGTTCTTCTTGTTTGGTCTTGATATATTCCAACAGATCAGTTAGTGAATCGTCAATTGCAGTTAGATTAAATTTTATAAAATAAGTTAAATCAAACTCATCAAACTCAGTATAAAGATAAGCTAAACCATAATCTTTTTTTGATCTTAAAATTCTTCTGGATACAGCCGTATACTCAAACATCCAATACCCCCGAGATAAAACATACCAGTAGAACACGCTTCTTGCCGTTCTCCCATTTCCATCATTAAAGGGGTGGATATAGCCGATCAAAAAGTGTAAGATCACTCCTTTAATGATTGGGTGGATGAAATCTTCTCCATCGTCATTCGCAAAGTCACATAATTCTTTGATCATATCTTTAATCTTTTTATGGTCTGGCGGGATGTGGTAGATCAATTCTGGTTTTGTGTCATGACCTACAATAACATCATTATTATCTCTGAACTTTCCTACGTCTTCGCTATGCTCTAATGTTTCTTTTGTGACTATCATCTGGATCCCTAATAAAAATTCAGGAGTTAATTGTTCATTTTTTCTTTTAGTGATCATCTGCATAGTCTCATAACCATTGACTACCATCTGTTCACTCTTGTTTCTCGGTCTTCTTTTTTGTTTCAACATCTCTTTTGCTACTTTTCTTGTTGTAATTGCTCCTTCAAGCATACTTGAAGCTATCGCTTCTTCCATCAATGAACTGACGATATATTTTTTTTGCAGGCCTAGACTCTTATTTTGAATCTCTATATTCCCTGCAAGAAATTTATCAAAACGATGGAGGTATCTGTTTATTTCAGGCAAGATGATCTGTTTCAGTTTCACAGAGTGAAATGGAATTACCTCAAATCTCTCTGAACGAATAAATTTCATCAATGTCCAGAGATATCTCCTTTCTGTTTTATCAGAAACTCGATATTTAAGTTCATCCCAATAAAGATATTTTTTATTGAATTCAATCACTTTTTTAAAAAGTTCTTTGTCTTTGATCAACTTGAAAACTTGATCACCTTCTCTACTCAACATTTCCATCCAATCGATTGGTTTTTCCGGCAGATCCATTTTAATACTAATTTAGTAGTTTTTAGTAGTTAATTAGTAGGTTAGTTTTATGGCCACTTAATACTAATTTTACTTTTTTAGTATTAAATTGGTAGAACTATTTAAAGTTTTCTACTAATTTAGTAGTTTTTAGTAATCAATTAGTATCTAGTTACTTCCAGTTAATATGTTAACAAATAAGTTCAAGAAGCAGTTTTCTGTTAATTCATTAACATAACCCTTTTTCTTTGATATTTTATCCTCCATCCATCAAAGATCTCCTTCATCTCAGCATCCTTCTCCAAAGGGATCATAAAAGATGCCCCAGACATAAATCTTCCCCCCATCCGTTCAACTATTCCTTGCCCCTTTTCCCGACCCCTTAGCAAGTACACAAATCTTACTTTTTTGCTTGGTTTCTCTTGAGAAAGATCATAGGTATAAGATAGTTGGGGGACAAGCCCAAAATTATCGGCAAATTTTTTTCCAGTGATCAGGCTCTTGCCTTCCAACAAGATAGTCTTAGTTAAAGAATGAGTATCTGTAAAAAAATTATCAATTGTCAAAGTACTAAGATGGTATTCTTCTCCCAAGATTACTTGGATCTGTTTAGTTAATTCTAGATTGATCTTATCTCTGAAGATCAGGCATAGATCTATATCTCCTGGTTTCTTCTTTCCCCGGGTGATAGAACCGAAGAGGATAATATCAACCAATTCTTTTTTCCAGGCCTTTTTCCATTCATCCTTTAATCTGGAAAATTTCTTTGAGTCTTTCAACACTTTCTTTTAACCTCAACACGTTTTCTTTCTGGATCCGGAGGTTATAACTGTCAGTGTATTCCTTGAACAAAGGACTGATCAGATCATAAGCTTCTTTGTAGTTTATCTCCAGAAAAAGAAATCTTTCCCGATGGTTTTTTGGCAATAATCCTTTTTCTTTGTAGATCATCAAGTCGCAGAGAATAGCAATCGCCTTAAAATAAGAAGAAATTGCCGGATTATATCTTTTCTCTTGAAGGTCTCTTTCTGCACTTTCTACAAAGTCTTTGAAATTGTCCAGAAGATCCTGTTTGATTTCAGTCACGTTAATATATTAACGGTTAAGAACTTTATAAGCCTTTCTGTTAATTCATTAACTACAAGAAAACTAAACAAAAATAGTTTTAAGATCACCTCTTCGTCTCATGCAGGAAATCATCCACTTTCTTCCTTTCATCAACAATCTTCTGCAACTGCTTATCTAGTTCGTTCTTCCGCTTCTCCAGCATAGGAAAGATCTCATTGCTTCTTCTTTTCTTGCTCAGCTCACCTAATCTCTTCCAGAACTCATCGGCAATCTTGGCCCGTTCTTTTTCAGTGAGCTTAACTTTGCTTTTCTTAGGGTTAAGCGCATGAGTCATCTTCTTAAAATAGGCTTCACCATAAAGCAGCTTGTCCAATTCTGCCTTCAGTCCCCTGAGCATCCTTAATTCGCTTTTCTCCTCATCACCAATCTCTTTCAATCCTTTCAGCTCTATATCTTCTTTTCTTAGCACAGTCTGCAGCATCTTATGCAGATTGATCTGGTTGATCAGCAGATATACCAAGATCCCAAACAGCAGAGCCAGGATTAAAGTCAAGATAAAAATAAGTTCCACCAGGGGAACATCAATACCGAATACAAAGACCATTTTATGCACCTCTCTCAAAAATCAGTTGTCTGATTTTCTTTTTATTCTTTTCGTAAAAAAGTTTGATTTTAGGCTTATTCCTATGATAGAGCTCTTGTGGAGAAATGTTGAAGATGCCTTTCATCAGCAGGATGCTCAGGAAGAGCACAGCCAACACTGCCAGCACTCTTAATGCTCCTCTCACCAAGATTGATTTGATCTGTTCTTTCAAAGGAACTTTAAGCTGGACAGGTTTCCTTAACTGGGGAGTGCTCTCTCCCAAAGAGAGTTGATAAGATTCTGAAACCAACACTGGATAGCGTGGAGCTTTAGGCAAGATCTTGATTCTTAAATCGGCCTTGTTTTCTTCTATCCCCAGATAAGTCAGACTGATATCTTCCTGGCCGTCTTCATCCAAGTCTATCCTCCTGGAATCCATCAGATGAAGATTGAGGTCTAAAGGAGAAGAATAAACAGTCAGAGAGATGTAATCTTCAGTGAAGCTGTTGATCTTCAGAGAGTGAGGTTGGTTGTTGTATCTAAATTCATAGATCGTGTTTTCCCGCTGAAGAATCTTGTCTTCAATGATGCCGTTGAAGAAAGGCTCCGCCTGGCCTTCAGCCAGCTGATAACGAGGAGAGAACAGCTCTCCTTGCCCGAACAGGTCCACATCCACAGTGTAAAAATCAGTGATAGGAATATGGTCCAAAAGGTAATCCTTGATCACCAGAAGGATCTTATCTTGAGCGACATTGTAAGAGCTGAGATAATCAATCAGATAATGGGAATTGTTCTGGTAAAACACATTCACTTCAAATTCCAACTGGTCTTTGGCTGGGTCTGCTAAGTTGTTGTAGATAATACACAGCCGCATCACATCTCCTTCAGAATAAAGATCTTGGTCTGTAAGTACAGTCAATTCTGGAAGTGTGATTGAAGTGGAGAAAATCTGACTGTCCTGCACATCTAGATCTCTAGCAGTCAATCTTGCCTGGAAGTAAGGCAGGAAAGTAAAATAATCTCCCGCACAAAGCTGATTGAGGAAGAGTACTTCAATGATCTTCTTCTCTCCGGGATTTAAATCACCCAAATAGATTGTGGGGCTGTTCCAACCGGGGACTGGCTTAACTTCTAGTCTTACATCCTGCAAGGGAAGCCCGCCAGTGTTTTTCACTTCCGCAAAGACGGGAAATCTGCTGTCTTTGATGGTGATTGACTGGGGATAGCTGATCAGAGTCAGGTTGATGGATTTCTCTTTGGGAATCGGTCTAGGTTCAGGAAGGATCGGTTGCGGTCCGGGTGTGGGTTTTTTTCCTCCGCCACCTCCACCTCCTCCACAGCTGCCGCAGTCTTGTGGACAATTGCTGCAGGTTTCTCCAACATCACAGCTGCTGTCTCCGCATTTGTAGACCGTTAAAGTGACATTGTTGGAAGCGGTGAGGTTATTATAGGAATCATTGGTATAGAAAGTGATATATCTGGTTCCGGTGAAGTTCACATCTGGAATGAAAGTCACACTGTTGTTGGCATCGATGATTACAGTGATGTTAGAAACATTGGTGTAAGTGTAAGTCAGATTATCATTTTCTGGATCTGAGAAATAATTATCCAGATCGAAAGCATTGCTATTGTTGGTGTTGATCAGCCAGGCCTGATCGGGGATAGTACTAGCTACTGGCGGCAGGTTGGGGGCAGTACATGGAACAACCTGTTTGTAATACAGCGGGCTGAAGCTGTTGGTGTACCAACTAGGAATGTAGAAGACAGTTAGTTGTGAAGTGGAATTATCAACCAAATAACTGATGGTCTCTCCAGGATTGAGACGCTGATAGGTCTCAGTATGATATGCGTCGTTGAGCAGGCGGTCAAAGGAGAGGTCTTCAGTCTTGTAGGTTTCGTTGTTTTTGAGAGTGAGGATGGAGCGGCTGGAAAAAACGGGATGTGGCGTCAAAGTGCAGGTAAAGGGCTCTTTGTTTCTGATCTCCAGATTACAGGAAGTGGTTTTAGCAATGACTTGGTGATGGTTGAACTGATAAGAGAGGTTATTACAGCTGATGTTGTACGTGTCGCCGATATTTTTTCCTTGCAAGTCTTGGCTGACTACCCCTATCCTAAACCAGTATCCTCCTTCGATCGTATCCCATAGAAAGGTGCCGTTGATCTGATTGGTTTCATAAGTTAATTCTACTCTCCCATAAGTTCTGACTGGGTAATTTTCATAGATGCAGGTGGCAGTAGCATTCTTGGCGTCTTCATTCGGCGAGAGGAAATGGCCGATATTCCAGACCCTTAACAAGTTGAAGATTGTGGTTGGCTCTGTGGAGATGTACGGTTCAGAGAGATAATTGGCATCACCATGACCATACTCCGTCTTACAATCAGTAATCTTATTGTCAGGGATGCAGACAAAGGTGAATTTATTGGTAATGTTTCCGGTGAGTTGAGAATAGTAAAGGGTGTTTTCCGTGCAGTTAAGTGGGGAGGTTAGGGAGTAGTATTTTGTGGAGTTTGAGGGGATTGAACAGGAGAGGTATGTGGTGTTGATCTGGGTGCAGTCTGTGCTGCTGAGATTGAAAGTGTTGGGGATGGTTGCATTGACTATGATGGCTGTGTTTCCGTCGTTGATTAGGGTTTGTGTATGTAGTCTTGACTCATCCGGAGGGAAATTCATCCGGTCAGTCTGATAATCTAGAGCATAAAAAGAAGAGGCCAGAAGGATGATCAGAAATAAATAAGGGGTGGATTTCCTCATCGCTTCTTCACCTCCTCTTCAGATGAATTTGAATTAACTTCGGACACGACTTCTATTGATTTATGCTTATTCAAAGTCATCTTAGAGGACTTTGCAGTTGATTTATCCATCCTTGCAAAGTCCTCTTCAAGAATGAGAACTTTTACTCTTCTGCCAGCGTATTTCTTGGGGATGATGATCCTGGTGCTGGTGCTGTAAGAATCTACTTTCTTCTCGATCACTTCTTCAACATTGTCTATTTCTACTTTCATAATGTATTATTGATGTATTCTTATAGTTTAACTTATGTATTAATAATGTATTATATAAAAGTTTTGGTCTCACTTAAAGTATAGTTTTTAGACTAACATTCAATTTTTTATTATATAATATTAGAAAAGTTTATATATAAGTTAACCTACATTTAACAAATGAAAATAGAAGAGCTAGCAAAAAAGCTAGAAGGTACGCAAACGATTGAATCAGTTATGGTCCTGCTAGAAGTGAGCAGACCCAAAGCAGTTTATTTTGTCTATCGTCTGAGGAAAAAAGGTTATGTAATCACTAAAAGGACAAGCAAGGGAAAAAGAGTTTATTACGTCTCTCCTCAACACAGATTGAAGGGTACAAGCTATTTCGAGATGATAAATAAATACTCTCCAATTAAGATTGTACCAAGAAATGATTATCTGATCTACGGGAAAAAACCTTCCTTGGAAGAAGTGTTCATCTTTGCCTTGGATACAAGGAATTTAAGGACCATTCTGGCATCGTTGGGTTTGTTCAGGCAGATCCATGATTGGCAGAAGATGTATACCTTAGCTAAACAAAAAGAGTTGGAACGGAAAGTAGGAGCGCTTTACGATCTGGCAAAAAGATATCTTAAGACTAGAAAAATGGTTAAAAGATTTAGGAATAATTCACTGCCACAAAAGGGGGATAGATACCAATACATAATCAAAAATTTTAAGTCAAAAGATTTCCAAGATATCGAAAAAAGGTGGAGAGTTCATCTTCCTTTCAACAAACAAGATTTGGAGGAGTACATATGATTTCAATTGAAGGACAACAAAAATTATTGTTAGCAGTTTCAATGAAACTGAATCAACAGATTACTGCCTATGCCATCGGTGGAACAGCAATGATGTTTTTAGGATTAAAAGATGCCACTAAAGATATTGACTTGGTCTTTGTCAGTGATAAGGATAGGGAAAAATTCAAGAAAGCGCTTAAAGAGTTAGGTTATAAAGAGATGGATTCAATCAAGATCTACGGCGTGAAAAGAAATGCCCCTGAAATGCTGACTTTAGGAGACGAAAGATTTGACCTGTTTGTTTCGGAAGTGATTGATTTCATCTTTTCAAAAAAGATGCAGGAACGCGCCCAGATGACCAACAGATTCAAAGATAACCTAATCTTAAAGGCTGCTGATTATCACGACCTGATTTTAATGAAATGCGCTACAGATAGATTTAAAGATAAAGATGACGTCAAAAGCATCTTAGAAAACAGGAAAGTGGATTGGAAGATCCTGGTCGAAGAAGCGAAGAATCAAGTTGAGCTAGGACAAGAACTGGCAGTGTTAGAATTGGGCTGTTTTCTGGAAGATTTAGGAGATGTACCCAAAGAGATTCTGGATGAATTATTTGGATACCTTAAGCAGCAGGCAGAAAAGAAGCTGAAACGTTGAAATCACTTACACCCAGCAGCTTGATAGCAGGGCTGACATTCTGTTCCTGACTGGGCGGATGGATGGATGTAAGCGTTTTCTGTGCAGGTACAGAGATAGTTTATGGTCTGCTTCTGGCAGTCGATGGTTCTGGTGGCAGTTAAGGTTTTGCAGGTGGCGAAACAGCTGATGATAGTGTGGTTGCAGCTGTAGCCGTTGACGCAGTCTGCAGGAGTGGTGCTTAGGTCTGGGTTAGGAGAATCTGAATTACTGTCGTAAAAAGAATCAACAGCAGCATCTAAAGAAAGATCATGATGATCTGGGGAAGACTTGTCTTTGATGATATCAACTTGAGCAGCATCGGAGATTTGGCTGTCTGTTTTCCCCGGACTGAACGGGAAAAGCAGATGACAACCATAAGAAGATAAAGTGACGGAGAGGATGCCTACTGCAGAACAAAGTTTACTTTTCAATCTTGATTCCAGGCTGACCATAGATGTTTAGCGGTAGAGGTTATATAAAACATTATTGGTGTGGTTGTTCAGGTTAAGAAGCTGGTTTTATTGACAGTCAATTATTGTCCCGAGGATCACAGCACTAGGATCAAAACTGAAGAGATCCACTTCATCAAACCAGGCGCAGCGGATCTGTTTAAGAGGAATTTTTGTCCTGAAACTAAATGCTTTGGCGTAATGATAAAGCTGAAAAGCCACTTTTTTGGTGTTTTCCTGAGCGGCATTTGGTTTGTAGTCAAGGATATAGATCTTTTTGAAATTGTACTGTAAGATATCAATATGTCCGCTGATGGTGGTTTCGCTTTGTTTATCATAATACCAGACCGGAACTTCAGTGGCAAGGGTGTTACGGTCGCAGGAGAGGAAGTAAGATTCTACAATCTGATGGCGCTGGCGGTTATTTGTGGCCAGTTTCAGTGACTCCTTCACTAAATCGTTGATGGGGAGATTTTGCTGGTGGAATAAGCTGATGTTCAGATCAAGCTTGCTTTGAGAGCTTCTCTGATCTTTGAAATAGATCGGTTTGATGTTTTTGTCCAGATTTAGCAGGTACTCCTTGGTCTGTTTTGGGGCAAAAAGATTTAATTTTCCCAGATGAAGTTTGTAGTTGTAATTTAAGCCGTAATGGTTGAAAATGGTTGATTGGATCAGGTCTTTTCCTTGTTTTTCTGTGATAGCCTGTTTTATCTCCTGATAAGGTGCGGGAAAGTTCTGATTCCATCTGCTGATAGTGGAGGTTGAGATATTTGTTTTTAATTTGTTCTTGAGATGTTGTTTAGTTTCACTTAAAGAGTAGTTTTGGTTGTAGTAGCAGACTGCTACCAAGATAATATCTGGTTTGTGGACAAAAGAATGCTCATCTTTTACTGAGAAGCTATGTAAACAGTTTTTGCAGTGATAAATAT
>JBDREV010000045.1:0-6208 GCA_043819375.1 Candidatus Woesearchaeota archaeon | reverse complement strand
GATGTTATACGAACTGGACCTATTAAACCCCTCAAGCTGGAGAAACCCTCCTTTTCAGTTAAAGGTTGATCGTGAGTTTATAGAAAATCCATTCACAATCAGAAACAAGCTGTTCTCAGATCCATTAGCAAAACAAGGGATCATGATGGCTTCTGACGAGATTGTCCTGATGGCTTATCTCTATCATGGCGGCTTAGACCAAGAGCAGGACAGACGGAGAGTCCAAGTAAATCAATTCCAAAGTAAATTAAGAATTGATATCTCCTGTGGAGACTATCAGGACCTAGAACAGATAGTCGATAAAATGAATCAATCAAGTAGGATCAAGATAGATTGATCGAAAATAAGAGGTAATCAAGATGATAACAGACAATAATAAACTTTTTGGAGAACAACAGGACCGAAGGATCTATATTTGGGACGAAACTTTAAGAGATGGCGAACAATCCCCTGGAGTCTATTTCAACACAGAACAGAAGATAGAGATTGCCAAGAGCTTGGCCGAGGCCGGAGTTCATATGATTGATGCCGGGTTTCCTCCTGTTTCTAAAGAAGAGAGATACACTATCCAAAAGATTGTAGAACAGGACCTGAAGGCTACCATCGGAGCTACGGTAAGAGCTAAAAAAGAGGATATCGATCTGGCGCTGGCCTGCGGAGTGAAAGAGGTATTTGTCTTTCTTCCGACCAGTAAACTTCACCTTCATCATAAGTTCAACATCAATTATGATCAGGCTAAAGAGATGGCTAAACGGGTGGTAGGTTACGCCAAAGAAAAGGGACTGACAGTAGATTACATCGCGGAAGATACATCCAGATCAGACTTGCAGTATATCATTCCCCTTTTTAATGCCATGCATCAGGAAGGCGCAGATAAGATCATGCTTTGCGATACTGCAGGAATAATGTATGATTTTACAATGTATAAACTGACCAAGAAGATCATCCAAGAGACTGATCCAGGAATAAGATATGGGATCCATTGCCATAATGATTTTGGCTTGGCCACCTCCAACACTTTAGCTGCAATCAGGGCAGGTGCAGAGTTCCCCACCTTGACTATCAACGGAATCGGTGAACGTTCAGGCAATGCTTCACTAGAACAGTGTGTGCTATCCTGTGAAAAGCTATTGAATATCAAAACAGGAATAGACATGTCCAGATTATACGACTTGTCTAAACTTGTTGCCAAAGAATCCGGGATGTTGGTACCACCTAATGCTCCCGTGATCGGTTATAATTCTTTCCGGCATGAATCTGGGATCCATACTGCAGCGATGTTTAAAGAGCTTAATACTTATGAACCTTTAAATCCTCCAGAAGTGGGTCGGAATAGAGAATTTGTCATCGGCAAGCATTCAGGTAATGCTCATCTTCAGGATCTGCTGTCACCAAGGAACATTATTCTCACTCCCGAAAAACTTGAAATTTTGAAGACAGAGATTGAAGCTGAAAAGAACCGGCAGATCGAAAGGAATCTGTCGTTTTATCAGGAAGTGGACACATTTTACCGAAATAACCTGGGCATATCTGAGGAAAGGTTCTTTGAACTAACTGAAAAGATTAAAAACGGAAAATGAGCAAAAAGACACTAGTAGAGAAGATCTTGGCTTCTGCGTCTGGAAAAAAAGAAGTTAGTCCTGGAGAGATTGTTACAGCAAAAATTGATTTTTTGATGGGCCATGATGGCACGGCAAGTTTATGTATTGATAAATATGATGAATTTAAAAAGCTGTTAAATGCTTCTCCTGTATTTGATAAAAGCAAGGTGTTGGCAGTCTTTGATCATTTTTGTCCTCCTGCTACAGTGGAACGAGCGGATATCCAAAAGAAATTTCTCGATTTCGTGAAAAGAGAACAGTTTGATTATAGCTTATATGAAGGAATCTGCCACCAGCTTCTAGCTGAACATCCTGCTGTTTCTCCAGGGAAAGTGATTTTGGGAGCTGATTCTCACACAGTTACAGCTGGTGCTCTGGGAGCTTTTGCTACAGGCGTAGGATCAAGCGATTTTTTATATGCATTGATTAAAGGGAATAACTGGTTTAAAGTTCCTTCAACCTACAAGATCAGATTTGTCGGAGAGATGCCAGTTTATATCCAAGGGAAAGATTTGGCCTTAGAGATACTAAGATTATTTGGAGAAAGTGGAGCAGTCTACAAGGCTTTGGAATATCATGATGAAACTACTAATAAAGTCAGCATGGACAGCAGATTGACCATCTCTAATATGAGTGTGGAAACCGGAGCGAAAGCAGGAATCTTCAATCCCGACGAAATTACCCAAAAATGTGTTACTGAAAAAGGAGGGAAGTTCAGACCAGTTTATGCAGATGAAGATGCACATTATGAAAAAGAATATATCATTGATGTATCCTGCCTGGAACCATTGATTGCTTTACCCCACAGCCCAGCAAATGTTAAAAAGGTCAGCGAAGTTGAAGGAATCCAGATAGATCAGATTTATCTTGGCTCTTGTACGGGAGGAAGATTGGAAGATCTAATCTCAGCAGCGAAGATTCTGAAAGGTCATCAGCCAAAAAGAGGGATAAAAATCATTGTGATCCCTTCTTCCCGCAAAGTCTACCTGTCTGCTCTTCAAGAGGGGTGTTTGACTGATCTGATCAAGAAGGGGATGACAATCTCTAATCCCAGCTGCGGGCCTTGCTGTAATATAGACAAAGGTCTGCTCGGAGATAAGGAAAAAGCAGTTAGTACTTCAAATAGAAATTTTCCCGGCAGGATGGGATCTTATGGCAGCGAAGTTTATCTGGCTTCCAGCTTGACTGCTGCTGCTTCCTCAATCACCGGAGAGATCACCAATCCCAAGAGGTATTTAAGATAAGCTGATGAAAGACTGCTACCAAGGAAAGATTTGGAAATTTGGAAATAATGTCAGTACAGACCTGATCCATCCGGCAGTTTATTTCAGTTTGGATCGGGAAAGAGTGAAAAAAGGTCTTTTCAAAGGATTTGATTCAGAATTGGTTGAAAAGATTTCTGCTGGGGACATCATTGTCGGAGGGACCAATTTTGGCTGCGGTTCCAGCCGGGAAGTGGTGGTCCAATCAATCCATTATAACAACATCGAAATAATCCTGGCGGATTCGTTTGCGCGGATCTTCTATCGGAACTGTATCAACAATCATATTATTGCAGTGGAATATTCTGGAATCAGTTCTTTTGTGGAAAACAATGATTATCTCAGCATCAATCTTAAAGAAAACCAAATAAACAACCTGACTAAAAACACAGAACTGGTTTCTGAAAAACAGCTGGTTGATCCTTATCTAAGGGATATTTTGGAAAAGGGAGGGTTATTGGCTAAATTAAAACAAGAGCTTTTGGATGGAAAACGATTAAGATGAAGAAATATGATTATGATGTAATTGTTATTGGTGGTGGTCCTGCGGGAATGAGCGCAGCAATCAGGCCCCGCTGGGTCAGGACATACCATAGCATCCCAGCAAGTGTAGCGATAATTGATCCAAACGGCCTAGGAGGAATCTCTAATTGGAAAGAGATCCGGATGACTGGACCTTCTTGGTATTACAAAGGAGATGAGCTCTCTGACCTGATGAAAAAAGATGTAAATCGGATGGAGATTCCAGTGATCAAAGAGATAGTCATCAACAGTTCTTTAAAAGAAGAGATCAAGGAGATCCAGACGGAGAATCAGATTTATTCATGTAGATCATTGATACTTTCCACAGGATTGAAAAGGGTAGCTAACGAAAAAGAATATCTTGGAAAGGGCCTGATTCCGACTTTGAAGGATCACGGCTACATGGAAAAGATACTGTCAAAACTATGTGCTGAAAACGAAGGTAAAAAGGTGATCTTATCTGGATCGCAGAGTGTAGAAAAATTATGGAAATTTTTTGAAAAGATTAATCAAGGCAGATTAGAGAGCAAGTTAGTGATCGATCCACCACTTCAGAAAGAGATCGCTTCTCCATATCTATTAGGAAGAATAAAAAGATTGGATGGTCAAACCAAACTTGAGTCTGTAGATGTAGAAAAAAAGAATCAGCAGATAGAAACGCTTGAGACAGATTATCTGATCATGGATTTTGAATCTTACATGTCTTTCACAAATACAGCTGTTCCCTTTGAAGAAATAGAAAAAAATGAGGGTTTTGTTAATGTCAGTCATAATCTCCACACCAACTTAGAAGGAGTATTTGCTGCCGGAGATGTTACTGGTCCCCCGTTTTGTGTAGCAAAATCGGTGGGTGAGGGGGTAACAGCTGGATTTGAAGCTTATGCTTATGTTTACCGGAAAAAATTTGGTCAAGAACCTCCCCTCTACGCATTTTATGCTTCTCCTCACGACCACATTGATCCAGATAAGACTGGTTTTCACATCCCCCAATTATCAAAAGACCAACGGATTAAACTTCTTAGCAGAATAAGACGAGAAGGAAACACACACCATCTTGGCAACTTCTCAACAGCAGATGAGACTGATAAAAAACTGCTTGCCAGTTTTGATAATGGGGAAAGTGTACAGGAAATAATCAGCAAGATTCCTGGTTCTGAAAATGATCTGTTTGCCAAGATACAAGGGTTATATCAAGAGTTGATTAAGAATAAGAACGCTACAGTACATTGCTAACTTATTTTCCTAAGATTACATAAGGTTCTTTTTTTGAACCTAATTTCTTGAAGTCTGCTAGATCCTTGACGAGCTGGGCTTTTACCTTGGGATCTTTCATGTCCCAGTCCTTGATCGGCTTGATCACAAATTCACATTCTTTTTTACCTTGACTCATGCATTGAGTTTCAACACAAAGAAGTTTTTCTTTTACAAACGCTTCTATTCCCCCACAGAACAGGCCCCTAAGAAAATAATCAACTGGGGCTTTCTGCTGTCCAAAGAATCTTTGATACTCCTCAGCAAAAGGAGAGGTTCCTTTGATAATAAAATGATTGCTCTTAAAATCCATCCGGACCCATTCAAATTTACCGATACCGACCATCTCAGTCTGTCCAGAGATGAATTCAAGCAGTTTCTGCTTATCTTTGATCGTTTCAGCATAACCAAACCGATCAACAATAAACTTTGTCCCTTGGATCCCCTGGAGTTTCCCGATGGCATGGTTGAACTCCATCGCTTTTCCAACTCCAAATTGCTTTTCCATCAGTCCTTGATCATACACCTTTACATAGTTAGGGCTGAACACAGCAGGTATTCCCCACAGAAGACATTTACCATTATCGTATTTAATCGACTTAAGTTTCATAATTTTCTGCACTACTGCAGAAGGGAGATTAAGTGGCATTTTTATATTCAATTATTTTTGCTTTTGGCTGAAAAACTTCCTTAAAAGGGAAATCTTTTGATGTATATAAACTTATCTGGGGCTGGTGGATGTACTGTGTTTCTTCTACTACCACTTTCATTGTAGAGGAGATCCTTCCTACTTCAGTTTTAATCTCTTGTTCTAACTCTCCTTTTTTTTCGTCTGATAACTCCTCAGCGAGCATCCCATGGATTTCTAATCTTTTCCTGCCATCCTCTTGCTCGATGATAAAAACTTTGTAAAATTTACTTAAACTGGGGTGTCTCCCCAAAGTCTCTTCCAGATCTCTTCTGGTGAACTCTGCAGGTCCTACAGAAATCTCTTCTGAAGTCCTTCCTTGGATATAACTCATCTTTAGATAGCCTTCTTCTAAGCCGTAAACTTCAGCTAGATCACCAAGATCGTAACGGATGATTGGTTTTGCTTCTGCCTTTAGGTCAGTAATCAAGATCTTTCCTTGTCCCTCAGCAATTGGCTGGTTGGTGTGCGGATCAACAATCTCTATCTTAAACCGATCAGCATAAGTTATCAACCCATTTTTGTCTTTGTTCTCTATGGCAAGAATAGCTAATTCACTGCAGGCATATGTATCAATTATTTCGGCCTGTAAAAAAGCACCAATTTTTTCCCGGAATCCCCGGGAAGACATCTCTCCGGCAATGAAGACCTTTTCTAAATTGCTGAACTCTCTCTGGGGATCATGGCCCTTTTCCAGCATATAGTAATATAATTTAGATAACAGGGCGGGGAAAGTTATCAGTGCTTCCGGATTCCATTTCTTAAGGTTCTGAACATGTTGTTCTTCACTAAAAAATTGGGGTGAAGATATCTTCAAGACAGTCCTGACCAGATCATTGTGTCTTCCTCCAGACCAAGGTCCCAATGGCAGGGCATTGATCAGG
>JBDREV010000044.1:0-4380 GCA_043819375.1 Candidatus Woesearchaeota archaeon | reverse complement strand
AACATTGCGGATAAGTGTATCTTGTACCTTCCGAGAAGATTCCAATTCTAATCTCAAAGAATGGATCTCCAACTTCTGTTTTTGCAGGTTGGTGATAAAGTCAGGCTTTAGCGGAGCCAGCAGCTGGCCGTTCTTTTTTACTTCAGCTTCCAATTCATACTGCTTCTTCTGCAGCTGGTTGATCTGCTCTTTTAGCTGACCTAACTGCAGATTAGTCTGCATCAGATAATCATCTCTTTTTCCCATTTTTCTTTAGTAATCTTTTCCCGCTTTTTAATCTTTTCTCCAGTTTAGACTTCAGTCCTTCTAAATAGATCTTCACCAGTTCAAACTGGTTTTCATCAAGCTGCTTCTCAGCCAGTTCCAACTCGATCTTAAGGTCTGTAACATTCGCCTTTCGCTCTTCCAGTTTGGTAATCTTACTCTTGAGCTCCGTCAGCAATCTGCTGTAAAGGAGATGGTTCTCCAATTTTTCTTTGCCCAATCCTTTTACATCATGCTTGATGGGACGGAAAGCGATGAAATACGGTCTACCTTTGTTGTAGGAGCTGTTGCTGATCAACCCGGTTCCGATTGGTGATCTAGCTACAGCTTTGACAAACTCTTCACTGTATCTCTTCTCTATCCTGGCTAGATCTGAGCGGTCATTGGTCTTCATCTGGATCTGGGTAGCCACATTAGCCTCGATCGGACCGATCAGGTCTTCAGTGATCTGCGAGACTAATACAACTCCTATCCCCCACTTCCTGAATTCCCTTACTGCTCTTTCAAGAGCACAGTAACCTTCTTTAGATCCGCCATAAGCAGGAAGAAGGCGGTGCACTTCATCAAAGACCAGCAGCATCCGTAATTTTCTTTGCTCTGAATGTTTCTCTTTGAAGAGTTCCTGGATGTTCTTGGCGATAAATCTGTTCAGCTCTTTGGAATTTAATTGGTTGAGCAGGAGGATATTCAGGTTTCTTTGCCCGAGCTGATGGAAATCTATCTTCTTCCCGGAATCTTTGATACTATAGATGCTTCCCCCATAATTTCTGGGCTCTTTGAGCTTGAATTGAGGGTAATACTTTAACATGCTGCGGGAATCACATTTTTTCAGGAAACCAGTCCATTGGGCAGTAGGATCAAAGACAACTACTGAAATATCTTTTTCCAAAGCTTCTTCTACAATCACTTGAGCAGCGATGGTCTTCCCTGAACCCGTGGTTCCGGCAACCAGGATGTGGGTTTTTAAATCATCTAAATTGATGTAAGCCGGTTTATTCTTTTCGGCGATATAACCAACATAGGCTGATCTCGGGCCTTTTTTGGGCAGGGAGCCGCCATAAAGATCCACCCTGAATCTTTTCCAGGTATGATAATGCATCCTGGACATCAGGAACGCCATCCAGGCCAGCATGATCAGCAGGAAGAACAGGGCCAAGAATCCTTTTTCAATGCTTAACAAAGTTTCTTTGTACCACGGAACATTGACCTTGAATTTAGTGAACAGAGGAATCTTTCTGCCATTGAAATCGGCATTCACAGTCAAGATGTATTCTCCGGTGATAAAATCCGCGGGAATCACTACTTCTTTAGGCAGAGAGAGAATATTTTCTAAAGAAGCACTCTCTTCCATATAGATAGCATGTTCCAGGGTTGCAGTAAGATTTTTCATATCTGCTACTGCTGCTCCAGTGATCAGGCCCATGGTCTTTTGATCAAAGTTGGTGATCAGATATCTGATCAACACATCTTCAGGCTCTTCTGTGACTAAAGGGGTTTTCCTGAGCATCAACTTGAATCTTAATGTCTCACCTGGCATCACTTCTGGGGTGAGCAGGTCGATATCCATATCAATTGTCTCCAGTTCTGGCTTAGCTAGTCTTTTGATCACCTTTAATGTTACAGGGATGCTTTGATAGGTACTAGAAGAGATTAGGGTGATTGTTCCTTCATATTTTCCTACTGGCCGGTTAGCGAGGATGAGCATATCTAGAGTTTTGTCGCTCTTTCCAGGAATCATAAAATACTTGGTGTCCATGATCACTGAGTTGTTCACTTCTCCGGAGACATCCACTCTGAGAAATAAAGTCTCCTCTAGATAATTGGTGATCATGACTTGTTTGCTGATAAATTCATCTTCCTGAAGCTCTACGTAGATCTCTTCGATCTGGGACTTGAAGTTGTCGAGGATGATTGTGCCTTCAGTCTGATTCCTTAATCTGTTCAGTTCTTCCTGCAGCTTTCTGATGTTGGCGCTGGTGGGTCCGGTTCCTCCACCCACACTCTCATATACTACTGTTCCTGTACCATTGCCACCACTTTCCGGACAAGCACCACAATCATCAGGGCAGTTCAGACAATACTCCCCGATAGTCAGGTAATTACAGATACTGTCTCCGCAATAAGGCCGCAATTTGATGGCAAAAGTAAGGTTAGACCAGGAATTTCCGTCGGTAGCAAAGATAGTGGAGTTGTAGACACCATGATCTGCTTCAGTGGTATTCCATTGGCCAGAGCTGTTGAGCGGAGCAGAGTAATTAATCTCAGTGATTACATCTCCATTGGGATCAATGATTGTTGAATTAAGAGTGACTAGGTCACCAGCATCACCGATATAATCTGTAACTGTGATTGTCGGCGGGAAATTGTCTACATTGAAAGTTCCGGAGGGAGTCTTGACCAAAAAACCAGTGATCTCTTTGACATCACCCCAGCAGGCTGCGCCTAAGAGCAAGACTGCCAGTACCAAGTAGATGATGGTTTTTTTGTTCATTTATTCCCTTTTTTCTTTTGGTAATACTCCTGCAAGTAACCTTTTTCAGATAAAAATGCGATTAAGATCGCTTTTACTTTTTCAGCATCTTTTGTGCCGAATCCACTGATAGAATCAAGAATCTTAACCTGTTCTTTGTCCAGAGTTATTGATACTCTTTTGATTTCCATTTACTGATTTGTTACGATTTAGTAATTTTTATGCTTATTTTTTACTAATATGTTACGATTAAGTAAACAATAGTTGTATATAAACTTTTCTGAAGAATCTTGTCCTTTCCAGCAATGATCAATTAGTGGATCAGTGTGGACAACAAAATAGAAAAATTTATAAATGTGGACAACATATAACTAAGATGGCTTACATTGAAACAATCAAAAGAGGGAACAAGAAATTTTACTATCTTACCCAGACAATCAGAATTGGAAAAAATTTTAAGAAAGTTAGGAGATTGTTGGGAAAAGGAAAGATTCCCGAAGAGAGATTAAAGAGGCTCGCCAAACAGGCAGGACCAGGACTTCAGGAGAAGATAAGTGAAACGAAGACAATCAGAAAGATCCTTCAATTAGATCCAGCAACAGAAAAAGGACTTGCTGAAATCAAAAAAGATTATCAGAAGATAATCAAAAAGCTTTCTCCAATAGAATACCAAATCATTGAGAAACAACATCTGATCCGGTTTACTTTCAATACCAACGCTATTGAGGGATCAACAATTACGTTAAAGGAAACTGCTCATATCTTAGAGGACGGTATCGCTCCTGAAGGAAAAGAACTAAGAGAAATACATGAGATTGAGAATACCAAACGGACTTATGAATTTATGAAGGAATATAACGGGAAAATTTCAACCAAATTTATTAAGCAGATCCACTATAACCTAACTTTTAATATCTTGAAAGAACAAGCGGGAAAATTTAGGTCAATCCAAGTTTATATGGGCGGGTCAAAACATCCTCCCACAAAACCATCTGAAATTGTTGATGAGATGAAAAATTTAATGGGTTGGATTACTAATCATAGTCAGCTTCACCCAGTAATCTTGGCCGCATATGTCCATCATTTTTTTATTGCTATCCACCCCTTTGTTGATGGGAACGGCAGAACCGGCCGCCTATTATTAAATTTTATGTTGATGAAAGCAGGTTTTCCCCCGATCTGTATCCGATTGGGTGAGCGAATCAAGTACACAGATTATCTAGAAGAGGCGAGAGATGGTGATATCATTTCCTTTGTTAATTTTTTAGTTCAAAAGAGTAAAGAGGCACACAAAGAACTTGTGGACAACACAAAAGATAAATAAGTAAGTGTGGACAACAAAGTATACTAATCCTTTCTTACTTAATCTTCAAGAAAACCAACCTTTAACCCATCCAAACAATCTATTCAGGAAACCAGAACTGCCATCAGTGCCAACTGCAGCAAAAAAACCGGTGGGAGTATCGCTCTCTGCAGAGATCTCCAAGCTGCGGAAGTCTTCCACCTGCTGCTTTCCATCAGAGGCGATCACTTTAACTTGATACATTCCTTCTTGTCCATCCATAACAAAGTTATATTGATATAATGCAGAAACACCATTTCCTGAAACAAATTCTGCTTCTTGATATTCGCTGCCGAACTGTACA
>JBDREV010000043.1:0-17834 GCA_043819375.1 Candidatus Woesearchaeota archaeon | reverse complement strand
CATTTTCATCCGGATTGGTTTTCTTTTTTGCATGTAGTTACAAAGTAACTACATCTATAAATAGATTTCGTAATTGGAGAATATAAATTAAGAATAGACTATAAAATCAAGAAATAACTTCAGAAAGCTAAAGTATTACGTAATTTTAATGAGTGACATTAATAATTCATAAAACTGTGTCACTCATTAACTAGTGAACGACATGAATAATATACATAATTTATGTCGTTCACTATTTTAAACAATTAATTCCGCCAACCCATTGAATAAACAACATAACTTAGATCCAGTGTGTTAAAAATTTTGTGGTACCAAAGACTTCTTTTCCTCTGCAACTGTTGAAAATCCAATTCTCAAATTTCCGTAATCGGGGAAGATTAACTGATGATAATCACGGGTTTATCTGCAAGATGATCAATGAACTCTTTGATGATCAAAAACTTTTCTTCAGTGAGGATATAGCCAGGAATATCAATGCCGATCTCTGGATCTGCCTTGGAAAGGGCCTCAAGTTGGAGTTTTAATTCATCCAAGGAATATATCTCTTGATTAGACCAGTCCTTGACCAGATAAAGATTAATCTTTCGGCAAGGATCTTGCTGCCAATAATCAGCGATGCAGATAGGTTCTATTCCGGTTTGATTGCTGATCCTCTCTTTGAAGCTAGAGACAGAATATACTATCTGGGGATTGAAAGCCAATTCTATCTCTTTTTCTTCGAGCATCTCCAAAAATCTTGGATCCAGCTCAGATAGATTCTCATCTATCTCCAGATAAGTATGAATCTTATTTTTTATCAAGTATTCCAGCAGTTTATTTGTCAATTGTATATTATCTTCGTTCTTCTTTTCCTCGCTAGGGAAATCAACCTTCACAAAAAATTTCTGTTCTGGGAATGTAGTTAGATTATAACCTATCCTGTTCAAACATTCCTCTCTGCCGATCTTTCCTTCTTCTTTCGTCAGAATCACCATCTTGAATCCATGCAGGTAACCACAACCAGAGATATTATTATTTTCCAGCACATAATTAAACTGCTGTTCAAAATTAGGATATTCATCTGGATCAAAGGAAAACATCTGGATATTTTCATCAAGCCAGTAAGTTTGGTAAGCCCTAGCAAAATAGGGGATTACAGTCAACTCAACTTTTGAAGAAGCATAAGGCAGGACAAATCCAGAGTTAGAAAGCAGAACATTTCCTTGATAATCAATAAGCAAAGCTTGGATTTCCTGATCGGTATTGATCGGCTCTTTAGCCAGAGAGATTCCTACTGCAACCAATCCAGGCAGGAGAGCAAGGCCAATTAAGAAGTATTTGCTCCGTGGTTGTTTCTTGGCCAAGCGGCAAAGTCCGGCTCCCCCAAGAACGGCCAAAAACGGCAGCGCTGAAAGCAAGTATCGCTCGTCGAATCTTGGCACTTGCACTGAAAAATAGATCAGAAAAGTGGAAGCGCAGGCTAGAAGAAGCACAGCAAGCCAGAGGTTCTTTTTGTAACTGTAATAAAAAAATAAGCACAAAGCTAATAGCAAGATGATCTCCGTCTTGGCCAACAGTTTGAGATAATCAAATAAAGTAGTTTCTCCAATAACCCAAACATTTCCGATATGGCTGGAAGCTTCAGTCAAAGGCCCAAATAGACGGGAGAAAA
Organism: Candidatus Woesearchaeota archaeon; assembly: GCA_043819375.1. GTDB lineage: Archaea > Nanobdellota > Nanobdellia > Woesearchaeales > GW2011-AR9 > JBDREV01. Next base: position 16,183 of record JBDREV010000043.1, on the reverse strand, counting down.
TGTGTCCAGAGTAATAAAAAAGATTGAACATAAAGTATGGCAGGATGGAAAGGAAAACACCCCCTGAAAACAATGCGGAGGGTAAAATACATTTTTTCTTTTCTTTGAAAAGGATGAACAAGACAAGAATAGGCAAGATAATGATTACTGGGAATTTGAACAGGAAACCAGCCCCCAAAGCTAGTCCTCCCCAGAGATATTTTCTTTCCAGAATCAGACTAGCTGACCATAAAGCCAGAACATAAGCAGGAATGTCTGTCAGGATGTATCCACTTAATAAGACAATAGAATAGCTGCTGGCAAACAATAAGATAGACCATAATCCTGCTTTCTCTCCAAAATGTTTTTTAGTGATGTGGTAGACTAAGAGAATACAAAGAACAATCAGAACTAAACTGATGATCCTTCCCACAATCACTTGGTTCAGAGGCAGCCATTGGAAAGGTGTTAAAATAAAAGACAAGGCTAGTGGGCGGAGAGATTCGAAATATCCGGCTTGTCCTGCAGAAGCAAAATATTTAGCTATCCCCAGATAGACTCCTTCATCAAAATAGACCTTTCCTTTTAAGAAGATGATTGCTTTTAGTAGTAAGTAAAACAGGCAGATTGAAATGAGGATAGCGATATTCCTTTTTGGTTTAATCATCTTAAAAAGATTACCCATCAGCAACCAAGAAAGATAGACTGATTTAAAGTTTTCTGCTGAGAAAATTGTAAGTAAATATATCAGCTGTGTTATAGCTACTCTCTTGCTTTAGAAGATCTTAACAAGTAAATCATCTCTTCCCCTTCAGCGAACAGTTTTTCCTAAGCAGTTTTTGCTGCAAAGGCAGTTCTCCTTTCTGCTTGGCCAGCAGAGCATCCACATTTCTGGTGATGTCAAAGATATTAAAACGTTCGATGTGTAAGAGCTTTTTTTTGATCAACTCTTTGGGGTTCCAGCCAAAATCAGTCATATGTTCCAGCAGCCGGTCTGGGTGCTCCTCAAAACTCATATACAGACAGCGCTTTCCTGCCAGAGCCAGATTATTGCAGAGTTGGAGGCAGAAGATAGTCTTGCCGGTTCCAGAATCTCCAGAGACAATCACTGAAGAGCCTAATAGGATACTATTGTCTAATAGTTATGCTTAGTCTTATGTTTCAGCTTTGCTGATTTCATTTTATTTTAGAATTTTCATTCCATTAAGCGAAATGACCATCGGTATAGGAGCTTTCTCATGATTAGTACGCCTCATCTTTAATACTCTAATAGCTCTATCAGCCTCTCCCCCGATCCCGGAATTATGCAAAGTGATCACTGTATCAGCAATGAATTCAACCATCCCATCCCTAGTAAGAGAGCCTCCCCCAGAGATGTCCAGAGGAGCTTCTCCGGAAACTTCCGAGGTCAAGAGCAGAGTGCAAGTGCAACTTTCAAACATATTAAACAACCGGTAGAGTTCCTGCCTGACCTTAAAATTGTCGTCTAAAGCCAAGGTATACGCACTGATAGAATCAATCACCACTCTTTTGATATTATTCCTTTGGACTTGCTTATGCAAGTCTTCAAACAATCCTGGATTACTGAAGGGCTTGAAGGTGATGAATCTGACTTTGCCTTTCTTTTCCAGCTCATCAAAATCCCAGCCGAAAATCTTGGCATCTGCTTTCAGGCTGGAGAGGTTCTCTTCAAAAGAAATGAATAGGCCGTTCTCATCGAGCTCTGTAGCTCCATTATAAAGAAACTGCATCCCAAAGATAGTCTTGCCTGTTCCCGGACCTCCAGCCAAGAGTGTGGTTGAACTTTTGACTAATCCTCCTTGAACTAATCTGTCAAATCCAGGAATATGAGTAGGAACTCTTTCAACTAGTTTTTTCTCTTTTTTTACCATCAGTTTGAGACAATCATATATATATATAAACTTTATTTTTTGTTTAAAACTTAATCATTTTAAAAGTAAAGAGTAAACAAATTTTATTTTTAATGTAAAAAATGATTATTTTTATAAATTTATAAACAAAAAGTAAAAAAGATAACTAAAACTATACTTTTTTGATTAGTAGTTTACAGCAAGATTAAACTTTTCTTTGACCAAAGCAGAAAAATCTAACTTGAAGGTCTTTGGTGCCTGGAAGGTAAAAATTTCCGGAGATTCTAAAGTGTTAAATGTTTTTTGGTAGAGTTCTTTCTTCTTTAAATTAGTCACCTCTAATTCCTCATAATTTCGAAAGGTGCTGATGATGAAAGAGTGGCCATCACCGATAAGAGAAAGGAAAGAATCCTTATTCTCTTTAACTCCTTGGATTAAGGGGGAATCATTGAAGATTAGCTTATCGGAAGAATAATGGGCAAGACTGGAAAAAACAAAACCTAATTTTTGGGTGTTGGGAAGAACAATTGAGTTTAGATAACCCCTGTAAAGAAGTTTTTTCCTGGTTTTAATTATCGTAGGTTTGGAAAGGCGGGTTATTTTTTGGATTTCCGTGTTATTGGCTTCTGGAAATCTGGAGAAAGCATAAATAAGCTCCTGTTCATTCCCAGTCAATTTCATAGGGGGGAGTTTTACCTCTTCTTTTGGAGAAGGCAGTTTGATACTAAAGAGTTCCTTTAAGAGGGTGGAATAATCAAAAAATTTGATAGCCGGATCCAGGGAAATGATGAAGTGAGCCTGTTTAACAGCCCCAGATAGATCGTTGAATCCCGGCCCGGCAGTGAGTTTTTGCAGATTAAGACGGGCTTCGGCTGCAGTCCGGTAAGCAGATAAGACAAAAGCAAAAGAATCACTGAATTGAAAAAAGAGGCAGTTTGGCGTCTCTTTGATGTGTGTGATCACCTCTGCAACCTTTTCTTTGTCTGGGCTCTGGGGAACAGGACCATAAAGAAGAGAAAGCACTTCATATCCTAAACGCCCCAGATCAGGAAGATTGATCTTTTTGTACCATCCTTCTTTTTTAAGCCGGTTACGGATTGTTGTTATGGTCGGGCGCTTGAGATGAGTAAGTTCAGCCAATTGTTTATCTGTGCTGTTAGGGTAACAGGTCAGAGCAGTAAGGACAAGTTTTTCTTTGTAGTTCAGGGGGATTTTTTGTTTTTCAAGTTTTTGGACTTTATGCTCCAGCTTTTGGGCATATCTTCTTAGTTGCTCCTGAAGTTTTTGTTTTTCCTGTTCTGCTTTCTTTTTTTCAGTAATATCCCTGAATATACCAAGATTATATTCATTCCCACCCATCACAAATTTAGAAGTATTGATATCCGCAGATAATGTTGTTCCATCCTTCCTTAAACAAATGATATCTTGCGCTAATGTTTTTTCTCCTCTTGCTTGAGCCTCAAATTCAGAGATTACTTGCTTCAATTCCTCCGTTGGATGGATATCATTGACACTCAGCTTCTTTAACTCATCGGCAGTATACCCTAACATCTTACAGATAGCAGGATTAACATATTTGAATTCCTTGGTCTTGATATCTGCGATTATTATCCCATCAGCACTTGCTTCGAATAGAGACCGGTATTTTTCTTCACTCTCTTTCAAAGCCTGTTCTGCTTGCTTATGCTCTGTGATATCGATGAAAGAAGCCATCTTACAGAGTGGTTTGCCTTTTTCATCAGAAACAAGGTTTGCTGAAAGCTGAGCAATAAAAGTTAAACCATCTTTTCTCTTAGCGTTCAGCTCTCCTATCCATCCCCCCTCGCCAAGCGATCTGTCTGCTACTCCTTGGGCACTTTTTGCGCATTGCCAGAAAGAGACTGCAGACTTTCCTAAAACTTCTTTTTGATGATCATATCCCCACATCTTAAGGAAAGACTTATTCACATAAATCAGGTTGCCATCAAGATCAGCGAGGGCAATAGCATTGATTGAGGAATCAATGGCAGTTCCTATCTTTCTTAGTTCACGTTCAATCTCTTTTCGTTCGGTCAGATCTTTTACCACGCTGACCCAACCAACTCGTTCCCCTAGCTTATTTTTTAAAGGGGTGACAAAATGTTCGCTGGGGAAAATTGTTCCATCTCTTTTTTTCATTTGAAATTCAAAGGCGGAAAGAAAACCATATTTTTCAATGGCAGGATAAAGGCTTTTCTGAAATTCTGACAGCTGCTGATCATTCGCATACAGAAAAGTAGTTGTTTTACCTAAAATCTCTTGGGTTTTATAGCCAAAAATACTCTGAGCCGCCAGATTATGCTTTAGGATTACCGGCGGTTTTTGATTGTCCAAGATAAAAAGAGCATCATTCAAGCTTTGAAAAGTTTTTTCAAGTAATTCTTCTGATTTTTTTTGTTCATCCTGCCTGGCCTGTAATTCCTCTCCGAGCAGGTTAAGGCCGGTGATGACAGCATCAAACGCCTCTCCTTTTCCAGAGAGTTTTCCACGGGCATTTAGGTTCCCGGAAGATAATTTCAGGATAAGATCAAAGATTTCATTGAGCTCCTGTTCTGATTTCATTGGAATTTTTTCAGCCACTCCAAGGCTTCATCTTCTGAACTAAATATCCTTATCGGATATGGTGGCCTGTTGAGACCGATAAAAAAGCTTCCCAGCACCTTGCTCAAAGGTGAACCAACCAGAAGAGCAGAAGCCTTAGTGAATTTAGAAAAAGATTCATCAGCAAAAAATTTACGGGCCGGGTGTTCAACTGATTTTAGATTCCTGATATCCACCAGAACCGGATGTCTTTCCCCCCGGCTTGCTTTCAGGCAGGCAGCAAAGTGGTCCTTTGCGTCCTGTAAGGTTACCTGTGCATTGGGTGAAAAAAATACCCTGGCAACTTGATCTTCTCCTAGCCAGCCTTGAGTAATAGGGGTCTTGAATTCTCCTGATCTCATTTTCAGGTTAAGAAAGCAGGGGTATTTAAATATTTTATTTCCCAAAGGTTTTTTTCATCAACGGCAGTTCAGCCTTGATCTTAGCCAATCTTTCCTTGTATTTCTTGATCTTGATGTTATAAAGGTAATCAGGGATAGAACCTTCCTCAAATCTTTTTCTCTGGGCCTCTTTGACCAGATCAGTTAGGATCTCCCTTTCAATCTTCATCCGTTGGCAGTTTTTTATAATTTTCCTTCTCTTGAACCGTTTCTGCAGCAGCAGTCCGGAAAGCAAGATTGAAACCAACAGAGTGACCAGGACCATCCAAAACTTTCTGAGCACAGTCTTGCCGTTCTCTACAACGATCTTAAGCTGAGTATTCTCTGAGAGCTGCTCATCCAGAAGATTATGGGCCTGAAAGATAAATTCATCTGCTTCCTGCAGCCGCTCTTCATCAAAAGAAGTTTTAGCCTGGGTCAGCAGTGCCATAATCTCAGTCTGATCTATCTCTGGATGGCTGGCCAGCTGCAGTTCCAAAGCAGTAAATGTATCCACAAGAAGATAAGTCTGGTCTTTCCTCCCTTTGATCTGGTCAGTGAGTTTGATGACTTCAGTGTAGGTAAAACCAGCATTGTCCAGACCTTCCAAAGCTTTTCTAGCCTTCTGCACCAGTTCTCCAGAGAGGCTTTCATTCTTGAGCAGTTCAGCGTAATCTGCCCGTTCCAAAGCTTGTTTAGCTGCATAGACTGTATCATTGACATAAGTATGGGGGAGATTGTCATTGATCAGCTCGGCAAGAATCTGCTCTGAATCATTGATAGCTGCCACAGCCTGCTCATGAGTGATCTCATTGCTTTGATTCTCAGCCAGCGCTGCCGGCAGCAATATCCACAGTAGACAAAAGAGTACAAGATAAAAGCATAATCTGGATCTCATTTTTTATACTCCTTCAGCTTTGACTCTGTCTCTAAAGTGAGACGCTCATCCTCAATCTCCGCAATAGCTTCTGAATAAGCCTGAAGCTGTTCAATGTATTCTTCCTCTGAAATTTTACGTCTTTCAAAATAATCTTTTTGCAGTTTTTTGATGGCGGAAAGATATTCTTTGTTTTCCCTATCTAAGTCCATCATAATCATCTCTGGCTTGAGCAATCTTAATCTCTTGTTCCTCAAATTGATCCTGTTCTTTCTGATCTCAGCGATTCTCTTCTTGTATTGGGCAGAGATCTGATTGTATTCCTCAAAGCTGATCGCTTTCTTGCGGAAATACTTCTGCTGAGACTCCTTGAGCAACCCAAAGATATTTCTTTCCTCATTATCCAAAGAAAGGATACTGCTTGAAAGTATGGTCTGGGTATAATTACGGTAGCCCAGATATCCTCCTAACAGAACAATCATCATCAGGAACAGCAGCACATACCAGTTATGCAGCAGGGATTTCAACAGACCCAGATCATTCCTGGATTCCAGCTCAAAAGCCAGCTGGGCCTCTTTAGCTCTTTTTAGGGCAGTCTCAAAGTCTCCTCGTTCCAAAGCAGCTCGGGCCAGATTAAGCAGGTCCTCTGTGTTCTGGAAATATTTGGGAGCTGCAATAAATGATCCAGTGACAGCTCGCAAAGTTTTTGAGCCTAACAAGGGTTTGGTGGGATTAAGCTGAGCAATGAGTTCAGCAGCCTGGTCCGCATAACCTGATTGGACTAAGATCTCATTACAAATATCTTTTAATTTGGAAAATTCTCTGTTCTGATAAGCATCCTGTGCTTCCTTGAGCATTGCTTCCAATTTTGTAACAGTTGTCCTTTCAGACAATTTCTGGATTGCTAAAGCTGCAACATCCAACAGTTGCTTAGCTTCCTCATTGCCAATCTCCTGGATGATCAGTTTGATCTTTCTGTTTTCTATCAACTCTTTCTGTTCTTTCCCATTTAGTGTTCCGGTGATGATCAGATTAAGGATGTAACTATCCTCTTCCAAATAATTTGGTGAAGAGATCTGCACTACAAATTCCTTGGCTTCTCCGTAAGCGATATCGGTCAGGAGATCAGGTGAGATCTGCAGATACTGAGAAAGATATCCTTCAATCCTCAGATCAACATTGTTGAGGACCGTGTCCAGGAAGATATTCTTGATCGAGACATTGAATGTGCTGTGTTCTCCTCTGACAATCTCAATCTCTTCAGAGGTGTTGATCAGTTCTTTGGTCTTATCCAGATAGACTGGTCCGCCTCTGTTGACGATGGAACCTCCGCCTCCGCCCCCTCCACTTGATGATGAAACAACAGTGGTGGTAGGAGTGGTTGCTGTTCCCACAGTGACTGTTTTAGAATCAGATGTCAGAAGGCAGGAAGATTCACTGCAGTTTGAGCTTGATGAAATTGTTTTAGTTCCTGTAGAGCTGCCTGCGCTTACTGTCAAGCTATTGGTTGCTGTGGTTCCTACGGGCAGGCTGCCGATAGATCGGTTTAATGTTCCTGCAGTCACAGTCCAATCACTGGGAAGGCTCCAGGAAAGATATGTTCCGGAAGCATCTGCAGTACCGACATTTTCTACAGTAGCAATCAGGCTGATGTCAGTATCTCCAGCATCAACTGCTGCATCATAGGTAGTGATGGAAATAGCTAGATATGGTCCGGCTACATTTTGGATCACTACCTTTTTGCTTAAGGTTGAGGAAGATGGATCTGCAACAGCTCCGGAAGTGTTTGTAGCTTGGACAGTCAAGTTATAATTATACTCACCCACTGGGAAGTTAGTAGTATTAGCTGTGACATTGATGGTTAAAGTGCTTCCGCTGGAAAGGGAAAGGGTAGCAGAGGTCTGGTTGCTGCTATTGAAAGTGATCCAGCTGGCAGTAGAGTTGAGAGTGAAGTTTAGTGTGAAGTCCCCAGTATTGTTGATAGTGAGGTTGCCCAATTGGATTACACCAGTTCCGGTACGCACAATTGATTTAGTATCAGGAACAGTAGTGATGTTGGTCCAAGTACTATCTAGAGCGACAGTCAAGTTTGTGATTGAGGAAATATTTTCGTTTCCTGAAATGTCAGTAGCATTTATCCTGAACTGCCAGGTTCCTGCGGAAGAAGGTGTGAAGGAGGCATTATATGTGGTGGAGGTGTTGCTCATTGTGGTTGAGGTCCAATTTGCATCTGTAAGTATCCTGTATTGTAATACTGCCGTATCAAGAGCAGTTTCATCGGTGATAGTTGCCGTCACATTTACCAAGACATTCGGATCCAATTGCGCAGTGGTGTTGGGAGTGTAAGTGATTGAAGTGATGTTTGGTCTAAGCGTATCAACAACAGTGATAGTGGTTGTGTTAGTGACAGTTAATCCCGCATTGTCATAAACAAAGAACTTGCAGTAGAAACTACCTGCACTTGGATCTACTTCTAAACTGGCAGTGTCTGATGTTCCTGACAAAGAAATTTGACTGGAATTCTGCGCAGTTCCAGATTCATTGTGCTCGATGATCGCATAACTTAAACCAAGATTATCGGTTAAATTGGCCGTACAGGTGACATTGGCTGTGTTATTTGGACTTGCCGGGGAATAACTTGTTGCACTGATCACTGGAGCAGAAGCATCAACATAGAAAGTGATCAGATTATCACTAGTGTTTCCCAGATTGCCGCTGGAATCATTGGCATAAAAAGTGATGTTGTGTATTGATTGATTTAAAGTAAGAGTTGCGTTCCAAGCAGTGGCAGAAAGGTTGTCCAGGTCCTGCAGAGCGTTTCCATCAACAGAATAGCCTGCCCAGTCTCCTGCTTCATCTAAAGTGATGTTGAACAAGACGCTGGTGGAAGTGTAATATGTTCCCTGGGTAGGGGAAAGGATGGTGATCGCTGGAACGGTGGTGTCCGGAACAGAGGTGTCTACAGTAAAATATACTGTTGATGAATTCCCAACATTGCTTGAGGAATCATTGACATAAAAGATGATACTGTGCGCTCCATCACCAAGATTGGTCAGCAGTCCAGTCCAGTAAGTTGATGTTATCCTGTTTAAGGAAGTGTTTGAGCTGCAGGAATCCAGGCAATAACCAGTCCAATTTCCTGCACTGTCTAAGGTGATTGCCACGGAAACATTGCTGGATGTATAAGTAGTGTTGTCAGGATCGATGATAATTATCGTCGGAGCAGCAGAGTCAGTAGTGTAAGATCCTGAATAGCTGCTGGTGGCAGATTCATTCAGAGTGTCGTAGAGATAAGCATACCAAGTATGGTCGGTACTATCAGTCTCAGCAGTGAAAGTACAGCTGGCATTGGCAGTTGCGGTGATGTTGCTGCAGTAAGTGCTTCCTCCGCATCCGGCAGCACTGATATCAGTAGAGTTGCAGATATATAAGCTCAGGGTCTGCCCATCAGCATCAGAACTTACTGTGCTGATCGTAACTATGCTTCCTCCTGCGATGTTTGTTGCATCATCAGCTGCGGAAGTGAATATAGGAAGCTGATTGATATTGATGGTTACATTCTGAATAGTCTGGCTGTTACCTGCGTCATCTACAGAATAATAACGCAGATAGTTTGTTCCCCTCGTGCTGAAAGTAAGTTTTCCTCCATCATCAATGCTAGTCGTGGGTGTGCAGTCAACTGCATCAGTACAATAATAAGTCAGTGGGTCACTATCCAGATTGTCAGTCTCTGTCAGAGTGAGGTTATATCCAGGAAGCTTAACTCCGGCAGTGAAACTGTCGCTGGTAGTGGGGGCAGTCCAATCTGTGATGAAACTAATAATATCAGTGTTTTGGGTGCTGTTCTGGCCATTGCCCAGGCTGTCTGCACAGCTGATGTAGAAATTATAGACATCAAGTCCTTCTGTGTCTGTAGTGTGAGAGCAGGTGGCATTGCTTCCGGAAGTGGTGCAGGAGAAATCTGCAACAGCATAAGATTTATCGGTCAAGGAATATTTACAGCTCATCCCTGCTTCTCCATAAATAGTGATGTTGGTCTGATCATCATCAGCAGTATCGTAAAAAGTGTATGGCAAGGCAGCAGTTGTTCCGGCAACTGTAACTGTAGAAGAGATGGAAGGAGGACTGCTATCGATGGTGTAAGAAGTGTTAACAACACCAGAATAGTACGTTCCGTCATAGACACGGCAGTAGACTGTGTGTTCTCCGTCTGTGCTGGCAACATCAAAAGTACAGTTCATCGTGCTGTAAGGATTCACAAAAGGTGTGGCATCTCCCTGATCGCAGATCGTGTTTGCTGCTGTAGGAGTGGAGTTTTCGCTGCAATAATATTTTAGATTATCATTGTTCGGATCTGCAACACCAGTTGGATTAAGGGCCTGCTCAGCACCAGCTCCGATTATAGCTAAGGAAGGTGAGACTGAAGTGAGGAAAGGAGAGATGTTGATCTCAAAAGTCCTGGTTGCCGACCAGTTAAGATTATTAGCATCATCAAGACAGGAGATGTTCCAGGCATAAATGCCGTCGGTGATGCCGGTCCTGCTAAATAGGGTTGCAGTTCCGTTGGTTACAGAGGAGTTTGTTGCTTGTAGTGAGCTGTTGAAGTATAATGAGCAGTTTGGAGTGGTATCCAGATTATCTGAAACTGTGAAATTGAAATTAACTGAAGTTGAAGTTGTTACATAAGCATCTGCAGGTGAATTTAAGTTTATTGTTGGAAATGTTGTATCCACATTGACTGTTCTACTTTCACTTGCTCCAGTGTTGTTAGATGTATCAGTGCAGTTGACCGACCAAGTATAGATCCCATCAGCCAAAGGTAGATTGAAATTATTCTCTGCTGATTTTGTGATAGTGGAATTTGTCTGGTTGACTGTTCCGTCAATTATCAAAGAGCAGTTGGCAATGTTTGACCGGGCATCTGAAGGAGTGTAATAAAAAGTCTGGCTGCTGGAATTGCTCCAGCTGTTATTGGCAGGATTTCCCAGACTGACAATCGGTGGGGTCCCATCGGTGGAATTTATTCCGGAAACATTGACGTTGTCTACATTACAGTCTTCATTGTTAGCACCAGAGGAACATCTAAATCTGATCTTAAGATTAGCATTGTTATTTGCTGCAGTGGTGAGATTATAAGAATAGAGAGTGTACGAACTGATTGTCTGAGTCTGGGGCAAGACATTGATCCAAGCTGTTCCATTATACCAATCTGCAGCAAAGTATTCTCCAGGATCCATTCCTCCAGTGATAGCATAGAAAGAGAAGACGATGTTTTCATAGCCTGTAGCATTGATACTGTTTTCCAAGATACTTTCTCCAACAGTATTCTCTACGTAAGCGCTGTAGGTTCCGGCATAGGCTCCTCCTCCCTCCCATTGGGTGGTTGTCCACGCAGCACCTGCTCCGGAAGTGGTCCAGCTGTTGGTGGCTAAGTTATTAGATTCAAAACCTTCGAAAAAGCTGCCGGTGCCATTCACTTCCGCAAAACCAGGATCATCCGGCGTCAGGGTGAAAGTGTATTCTTCTCCTGGAACCAAGTTTGATTTAAATAACTGCCATTCACCTAAGCATTGCTGGTTCTCAAAATCCCATTCCTTGCATTTGTAAAGGCTGGTTCCAGTGGCGATGACAGTTACTGTAGCCTCAGTAAAATTCAATTGGGTGGGATCAATCGCATACACCTCTACATAGTCTCCAAACTCTTCCACGTCATCAATACCCAGATTCACATCTCCAGCCAGAGCCAGATCCTTAAATTTGATCTTCTTGATAGGATTGTCTTCCGGAAGCACTTCCAGTTCATAAGTTCCTGCCTCCAACTGCTGGGATCCTACCTGCTGTTTTTTTTGCTTGATTTTTTTATCAGTATTATGGATAATATTAAACTGATATTTTAATTCTCTATTCTTGCTGTCTTTCAGTTTCAGAGATATCTCTACAGTGGAGTTAATCTCTTCAGTGATGTTGATCTCTTCAGTCTGATTGGTTTCTCCAATTGATTCATTGATTGTTTGTGATTCTACAATCAGTTCGGTTTCATTCTGCTCTTCTGTTTGATTGATCTCTTCAGTCTGATTCAGCACTGATTCGTTTTCTTCTGATGATTCTGTTTTATTTACTTCGGTTTCATTAATCGGCAAGTCAGTTGAATTATCATTAGAATTGGTTTCTTCTATTGTTGTCTGATTATCCAATATAGTTTGATTTTCCAACAGAGTGCTGTTAGTAATATTTAGATCAGTGATATTCAAACCAGTTAGATTAAAAGAGATATTTTCTATCAAACTTGAATTATCTTCAGTGATATTCTCAGCTAAGACAAACAGACAGGTGAAGAAGGAAAGAGCCAGGACTAGAGAAACTAAAGTGCTCATCCGCGCTCTTTTATTTAATCTCATTTTTTTATTGGAATGCTAAACCAGGCCGTAGCTTTGCCGATGGTGAAAAAGTCAACCTGTTTCTTCAGCTGTAATTTCAGGCAATGACGGTCAGCAGTATGCCAGGCAATGTTCAGCTTATGGGCAATTTCCAGGGTAGAGATCGGTCTAGGAGAATTCTTGATCAGCCTAAATATATCTTGATCTAACTCTCTTTTCACCATCTTTTTATTGAGAAATATTTTATCCCTATATAAATGTTTACAATATTATCAACTAACAGTAGGGAATAATAATAAAGAACAGTATAATATACTATCATTGCTTTATAATACTCGCACTTTTAATATTGAAAAAGAGTATAACTAAAAAGTTAAAACCAAAAAAAACAGAAATTATTGATGAGTTACATCATAAAGATCCTGATCAGCATAGACAGAGATGCCTTTATCGTTGATCCTCATCGGCACAATCTTCTTGTTGTGCTTGGTGCCTCTCATCTTGATGATCTCAATGGCACTCTCACGATTATTCTCCTTCCGGAAATTGTAGAGCATGATCACTCCATCGCTGAGGAACTCTTCCACCCCCAGCTTGCTGATCTTGCCGGTGTGCTGCTCAACTTCTGTGATCAGGAAGCTATTGATCTTCTTCTTCTCAAAGAAGCGGAACAGCTGCTCCAGATAGATCCGGTAATGTTCCTGCTTGCCCATAAAAGCAGAGCCGATGGCAGTCAGAGAATCTAAGATGATGATGTCCGGATTGAAGCCTTTAGGAGCAATCACTGGATTGATATCAATCAATAATTCACCTTTCTGCTTGGCCAGCAAAGCATCAACATTCCTAGTCACGTCAAAAATATTGAAGCGTTCAATGTAAAGTTTTCCTTGCTTGATCATCTCTTTAGGCTTCCAGCCGAAATCTTCCATATGCTCAATCAAACGTTCCTTGTTTTCCTCAAAACTCATGTACAGGCATTTTTTCCCCTGCTGGGTCAAGTTATGGCAAAGCTGCAGGGAGAAGATGGTCTTGCCTGTTCCCGGCCCCCCAGATAGGACTACAGAAGAGCCTAATGGAATGCCATTGTCTAACAGTTCGTCAAATCCTTGAATAGTTGTCTTGAGAAACTTTCTTTGATCAATTTTTTGTGTTTTAGATTGGGAATCAATTTTTTTCTTTAGCTGCTTCTTTCCTCGAGGAATCTTCGTCTGCTTCTTAACCACAGCTATCTTCTTCTTGGCAATTCCCATTTTATTTCAATACATTCATTCCATCTTCGGAGATGGTCATCGGGATAGGCGCTTTCTCATGATTGGTACGCCTCATCTTCAGCACCCTGATGGCTCGGTCTGCCTCTCCCCCAATCCCTGAATTATGCAGAGTGATCACGGCATCGGCAATGAACTCGATCATCCCATCTCGAGTGATAGTATTCCCAGAAGAGATATCTAAAGGAGCTTCTCCGGCAACTTCGGAAGTAAGGATAGTAGTGCAGTTAAGGTTTTCAAAGAGATTGGTCAAACGGTAAAGCTCTTTCCTGATCTTGAACAGATCATCCTTAAAAGCCATAGTATAGAGGGAGATGGAATCGATCACCGCTCTTTTGATGTTCTTTCCTTTGATCAGCTTGATGATCTCATCAGTAAGACCAGGATTGCTGAAGGGCTTAAAAGTGATGAACCTGACTTTGTCTTTCTTTTCCAGTTCATCAAAATCCCAGCCAAAGACTTTAGCGTCTTCTTTCAGGCTGTGTAAGTTCTCTTCAAAAGAGATGAACATTCCGTTCTCATCAAGCTCGGTGGCCCCATTGTAAAGAAACTGCATCCCAAAGATGGTCTTGCCTGTTCCCGGACCCCCGGAAAGCAGCACAATTGAATCTTTGACTAGTCCCCCATCAACCAAGCGGTCAAAGCCGGGAATATTGGTCTTGACCCGTTCAACATTAGACTTATGTTTATTGGATCCAGTTTTATTTTTATTGGCCTCTTTTTTCTTTTTGATTGCCATTTTTAATAATTAAAGCAAGAGAATATATAAACATTTCTTTTTTGTTAGATTTGATCACAAATAGAGGTTAAAAAAGTAAAAAAGAACAGAAATTTATTTCATCTTTCTCTTTCTAAGGATCAGGAAGGAAATCGCCCCAATGATAAGTATTAAGCAGGAGATCAAGATTATATCTGCGGACAACGGAATCTTTTCTTTTGCCTCTGATTCAACTACTATCTGTTCAGGTTCAAGAGTTTTTTCTGGTTCTGGTTTTGAATTTGAATCTAAAGAATTTGTTCCAGCCAGCAATTCTTCAATGTCTGAAAAGCCGTCATTGTCATCATCTTGGTCAGCATTGTCTCCCATTCCATCATTATCTGAATCAGCCCATTCAAATGGATCATCAGGGAAGGAGTCTTCTTCATCAATATAACCATCTCCATCAGAATCAAGAGGTTCTTTCTCCTCCACTATTTCCTGGGCTACCTCTTCTTCAGCAACTTCGGTTATGGTGGTTGTGGGTGTAGTCATAGTACTGCTTCCTCCACCACCACTGCTTCCTCCTCCGCCTCCTCCCGTAGCCTGGCAGCCATTAGTGCAGGCATAGCCAGAGCTGCAGGCAGAATTATCTGATAAACATGATTCCCCGGTATCACAATAACTATCCCCACAATAAGTAGAGGCAGTGCGGCAAAGATCATGGACACAATAACCTCCCGCACAGCCCAGATTAGCTACATTCGTGCCAGAAGTATACCCCGTATAAGTTGGACAGGCACTGCCATTAGCTGTCTTGTTGACAGTCAAGTTAAAATCAGGATGCTGGAACCCGGCAGCCCAGCTTTGAGCAGCCTGAGTCACATTATTTCCATAAACTCTAAAAGAGACTGTGTCTCCAGAATTCCCTTCTACATGGATAAGATAATATCCATCGCTCTGCACTGCGCCAACTGTTGTTGTTCCTGCAATCGCTGCACTGATATAAGCATCAACTATCACACCATCATCAGCAATTGAACTATCCAAGGTAACATAACCATACCAACTCCCTGGCAAGGCATAAGCTAAAGATAAAAAAAATAAAGCTGCAAATAAGTAAGGGATTAGTTTATTGGTCATTTTTGATCCTCTCAAGATTTAAAATCAAAAAAATTAAATCTGAAATCTTGTTTTGGTGGTTACGACTGAACTATTCAGTTTCACCCAATAAGGCTTGTCATTGGTATAGTTAACATACTTCAGATCACTGCCTGCCCAGCCGGTTGCCGGACTGTATCCTGCCCAAGTGGAGCCGTTGTAGTAATACACATCTGTATAAGAGCTGTTATGCAGAAAATTGCTGTTGCCTAGGATCACAGTAACATTATAATCTGTATAACCCATCGTAGACATTATACTTGAATCAGGCAGCCATAGGGTATCCCAGGAGGGATATAACCATTGGGTGTAATTATAATTGCCGTCAGTATCTAAAACAAAAGAGATGAATGAGGAAACTGTCATCGCATTACCTGAAATGTCCTGGCATTTGATGTAGTACACATAATCTCCGGCCAGATCACTATCATTCAAAGCAGCAGTGAAGGTGTAATTATGTTGTGTTCCTGCTCCACTTGCATTCATTGTATAACCCATGCTGCTATAAGTAATATCACCCATATCAAATTTACAGGTTGAATTCTCGCTGGTATTGATATAAAGTGTGGGTGTATCGTCAGTAATTAGTCCTGAAGGCGAAGTGTAGGTTACTGCAGGAGCGGTTTCATCAACAGCATCAACTGTAAATGAGATTAGTCCTGAAGTAGTCATCGTGTTTCCTGCTGTATCATTACATCTGACATAATAGGTATAAGCACCATCACTTAAGGTGCTAAGAGTGTAGTTATGATACTGCGTTCCTGCTCCAGACAGGGTGTTATCCATATCAGCAAAGGCCTGATCGGTGGTGTCAAACTTACAGGTTCCGTTCTCACTGATATTGACATATAATATGGGGGTATCATCACTGATTGTTCCACTTGGTGATGTGGCACTTATCGATGGAACGGTTGCATCTGCGCCCGTATTTACTGTGAAACTGATTACTGATGAAGTAGTCATAATATTGCCAGC
>JBDREV010000042.1:0-2718 GCA_043819375.1 Candidatus Woesearchaeota archaeon | reverse complement strand
ACTTGAAATTTGATCCTGAAAACGTCAAGATGTATGTAGAGTAAAACCGAATTGTTTTTATATTTTTAAATTTTCTTTCTGATTATGGATTACAAAATCAAATCAATTGTATTAGTGGCTGTTCTTTTAGTGATGATGATCACTATTGGTTTTCTGGTCAACATCAATCAAGGAGTTACTGGAGCAGTAGTTACCAAAAGCATTGCTTGTTATGATAACAGTGATTGTGATGATAAGATTGTTGAAACAGAAGATCTCTGCAGAAATCCAGGCACAGAATACTCTTTGTGTGTAAACAGACCAAGATTATAAGAGAAAAAAAATTAAAGTACAGTTTTAATGTTTTCTATATTCCTAGCAATATCATGACCTTTTTTAGTCAATTCCAGCAGTTTGAGACGACCTTCTTTCTTAAAATTGATCAGGTTGGCTTTCTGCATCTCTTGAAGAATCTTAACTACATGTGAATAAGTGCAGTCAATCTGTTTAGCCAGAACGGAAGCATAGACTTGGGAATTGGCATTCTTCAATTCAACCAGCATCATAGCCGGTTTCTCACGAAAAAAAACGTCGAAAATCTTTTTAGTTTTTGTCAAATTAGACACCCCTCTAACACTTTAAATTTTATCCAACACCCCTTGAAATATGTAGTAGGACAGTTATATTTAAATATTTATAGTTTAGGTTATATATACTCCAGAATGTGTATATTTAAAAATATTTGCCTTTCAAAAAGCATATGCCTTCAAATCAAAATTCCATCTCATTCTTCCCTTATGCAGAGATGAGGAAGTATCAGCAGGAATTAATTGACAATATTAGTAAGACATTAGAATCAAAAGGCAGATTAGTGGTGGAAGCTCCTACGGGACTAGGCAAGACGGCTTCAGCCTTAAGCCCCGCTCTCAGTTATGCTCTGGAAAAAGACCTGACCATCTGGTTCCTCACCAATCGTCATACTCAGCATTGGCTGGCAGTAGAGACCTTGAAAGCGATCAGAGAGAAATTTGGGATCAATTTTAACTGTGTCAACTTAGTGGGTAAAAAAGAGATGTGCAACCAGGAGGTCAAAGACCTGTTTGGCAATGAGTTCAATGAATTCTGCAGATCCATCACTGAAAAAGATGAATGTGAATACTACAACAATGTCAAGAGCAAGAACAAGCTTACTCCTCAAGCAGCTGCGGTTGTGGAAAGTCTGCTCAAGCGAGGACCGTTACATAAAGAAGAAGTGGTAGAAGCCTGCAAGGAAAAAGATCTGTGCAGCTATGAGATCTCTTTGGAATTGGGGAAAAAAGCTAAGGTGGTGATCGGAGATTATTATTATCTCTTTAATCCTCACGTCCAGAATGCCATCTTCAATAAGATGGGCAAAGAGCCGGAAAAATCAATCCTGATTGTTGATGAAGCCCACAATCTTCCATATCGAGTGGTAGATATGCTCAGCCACAAGTTGACAGATTTTATGTTAAAGAACGCTTTAGGTGAGGCTAAAAAGCAGGGATTCAATGATGCTGCAGCTGCGATTGAAAAAATTTCTAGAGCTTTGATAAGACTGAACAGGGATAATCCTGACCAGGAGAACCTAGTCACTAAAAAAGATTTTATTGATCTGATTCCAGATTATGAAGGATTATTGGATGAATTGGTTGTGGCCGGAGATGAGATCAGGAAAAACAAACGGAGGAGCTATGTGGGAGGTGTAGCTAATTTCTTAGAGGCCTGGAAAGGAGAAGATGATGGTTTTGCCCGGATTGTTTCCGAAAAAGAAGGTAAGTATGGAAACGTGATCAGCCTGAACTATGATTGCCTGGATCCAGGACTAGCTACTGCGGGAGTGTTTGAGAAGGTCCACTCTGCTGTGCTGATGAGCGGAACTTTGCATCCCACTTTTATGTACAATGATCTTCTTCGAGTGAAGGGTAAAGAAGCCACTTATCCTAATCCTTTTCCGGCAGAGAATAAGCTGACTTTGATCGTTCCTGAAACTACTACCAAGTATGCTTTAAGGGGAGAAAAGATGTACAAGATGATTGCTGAAAGATGCTCAGCGATGCTTGAACTGATCCCTGGCAATTGTGCGGTGTTCTTTCCTTCTTATCATCTTATGCAGCAGATTGGTGTATTGATCCAGAGTAAGAAGAAAAGGTTCTGGGAGAAAAGCGAGATGAATAAAGAGGAGAAAGAAGAATTTTTGGAGAGCTTCAAGCAGGAGAAAGATGTTGGAGGAGTGTTATTGGGGGTGATGGGCGGCTCCTTTGGGGAAGGAGTAGATCTGCCCGGAGATTTATTACAGGGAGTGATTATCGTCGGAATTCCTCTAGGTAAACCTGATCTGAAGACCAAGGAGATGATGAAATATTTTGATGATAAATTCGGCCGGGGCTGGGATTACGGCTATCTCTATCCAGCCATCTCCAAATGCTTTCAATCGGCTGGCCGCTGTATCCGTTCTGAGACAGATAAGGGGGCAGTTGTGTTTCTAGATGAGCGGTTCGCCTGGGAGCGATATTTCTGCTGTTTCCCTCGAGAAAATGTGATCGTTTCTAAGGATTTCAGCAAGTTTTTAGGTGATTTTTTTGATTGATGGCTTAGTGTGGTTATTGATAGATTAGAGTAACCAGTATACAAAAACGTAACATTTATATATTAGTTTAACTTTACTACTGTTATCAAGGTTAAATGGGCTCCCAACTCATTCTACCACCCTCACTATGG
>JBDREV010000041.1:0-3767 GCA_043819375.1 Candidatus Woesearchaeota archaeon | reverse complement strand
GAAGCAGCTACTGACAAGAAGCCTTGGGTAAAATATTGGCTACACGGAGAGTTTTTAGTCTTAGAAAAAGAGAAGATGGCCAAATCCGCAGGAAATTTTATCACTTTGTCAATTTTAGAAGAAAAGGGCTTCTCTCCTTTAGATTATCGTTATTTCTGTCTGGGAACTCACTATCGCAAACAGTTGGTTTTCAGTTATGAAGCTTTGGAAGGGGCCAGGAATGCCCATAATAAGCTGAAAGAGAGAGTTTTGGAGATTAAAAGTTCTAAAGAAACTAAAAACAACAAAAAAATTATTGAAAGATACGAACAACAATTTCTGGAAGAAGTCAATAATGACTTGAACACCCCACAGGCTTTGGCTACTTTGTGGGAAGTCCTTAAAGATGAAAGTTTGAGTGATAATGAAAAATACAATTTAATCTTAGATTTTGATCGGGTCTTGGGTTTAGGTTTGGACAAAGTCAAGACAGAGAAGATCTCTCCAGAGGTGCTTAGATTAGCTAAGGAAAGAGAGACTGCCCGTAAAAACAAAGAGTGGTCTAAATCAGACCTGTTACGAGACAAAATCAAAAAAATGGGTTATCTGGTTGAAGATAGTCCGGAAGGATTCAAGATTAGGAGGGAAGTTTAAGATGGGAAGAGAATTATTTATTGGTCTGGGATTGGGTTTTGTGCTCTATCCTGCAGTTGGTTATTTAGAAAGGATTCCGTTTGTAGGCAGCTACATGACTTTATTGATCGTGGTCTTGGGAGTGATTTTGCTGATTAAAGGATATGCTAAGTGAGGGTTTTATGCCTTGTCTCAAATGTGGGGAATGTTGTAAGAGATTATATTGGTCAGATCGGATTAGAATTTCCTTACATACTAAGACTTTAATGTTAAATAAGGTTTGTAAATTTTTGGGTGAGAATAACCTCTGTACACTTCATAATCATAAACCTAAAATCTGTCAAGAATGGATTTGCGGTGGTTGTAAATAATAAAATAAAAAAAAGAAAAAGAACTTACTTCTTAGCTCCCATGATTCTGAACATAGTTGTTCCGCATGTAGGGCACTTACCTTTCATAGCTCTTCTCTGAACTCCACCTTTACCTTTCATAGCCACTTCTTTAGCTTCAGACATTTCTCTTTTTGCTTTACACTTTACGCAGTATGCTTCTACCATATTAAACACCTCCTATAATGTTTTTGTTAACTTATGTAGTTATCTCTTTGATGATTCTCTTTTATTTTAAAAAGCTTACGATAAATTTACTCCTATTTTGATAGAAAATTTCTCACTCTCCAATGAGGTTTTACCTGAGAAGCTGATTGTCTTGATATTCAAGACAGCCCGAAGATCTTCTAAAATCGGCTTGATTTTGCCTTCAAAATCTTTTTCTTCACCAATCAAAATCAGTTCCTTCAGCTCATTTTTAAGAGATAATTGCTTTTCAGACTTAAATTTACGGACAGCATTGATGATATCCACTCCCCAATCACCAATCAATTCTGCTTCTTCATCAATCATCTTTGGATCAGCTACCGGCCATGAACTAGTGTGGATACTCTTGAAATTATCTTTCTTTGCAAAATAAAGCTGATAGATCTCTTCAGTGATATGGGGCATGATCGGAGCTATCATCTTGATAATACTTAATATTGCTTCATAAACGCCAGTCTGGGCACTTTTCCTGACAGCTTGGCCCCGTTGATCTGGGTTGTAGAGTCGGTCCTTGATAATCTCTAGATACTGGTCACAGAAGGTGTGCCAAAAGAATTTTTCCACTTCTGCCTTAGTGCGGCTGTATTCATACTTCTCAAAGGTTTCCGTACTAACTGCAATCAACTTATTCAATTTGCTAAGTAGCCAGCGATCAAACAGTTCAGTGGCTTTGCCCCGCTGATAATCGTTTAGGTGCATCAGGCTGAACTTAGCCGCATTCCACAGTTTGTTGGTAAATTTCTTGCCGGTAAGCACATCTTTCTCTTGATAAGGAAGGTCATCACCCAGTTTCACTGAAGCTGCCCAGAAGCGGAAAGCATCAGCAGAATAGTTCTTGATCACATCTTGAGCGATGACAAAGTTTCCTTTGCTCTTGCTCATCTTCTGTCCTTTGGGATCCTGGCCATGGCCGGAGATCATCACATTCTTCCAAGGGATATCATGATGGTGGTAGTATGATTTGACAATTGTATAGAATGCCCAGGTTCTGATGATATCATGGGCTTGGGGCCGTAAAGACATCGGCAGGAATTTTTTCCTTTCCTGCTGGCTGCCCCAGTCTGCATTGATCTCTGGAGTACAAGAAGAAGTCATCCAGGTGTCCATCACATCTTGTTCCGGTTCGATATTTTTAGATCCACACTTACACACTCTTTTGTACTTTTCTTCTCTGGGATCGACCGGAAGCTCCTTTTCATCGGATAGAAGAACTGCTCCACAATCCTGACAGTACCATACTGGAAAGGGAACACCATAATAACGTTGCCTGCTGATACCCCAATTCCACTGTAGGTTCTTGACCCAGTGTTCATATCTTACTTTCATATGTTCAGGATACCAGTTGATTTTTTGGGCGATTTCAATCAGCTCTTCTTTTTTGTCTAAGACTTTGATGCTCCACTGGGCTTTTTTGAGAAACTCAATCTCCGTGCCGCAGCGTTCATGGACATTGACTGGATGGGTGATCTCTTTCTGATTGAGCAGCAAACTTTCTTGTTTCAGTTCTGCAATGATCTCTTTTCGGGCTTCTTTGATTTTCATTCCTTGATATTTTCCCGCCAATTCATTCATCCTACCTTGTTCAGTCATCACCACTCTTAACTGCAGATTATACTTATGCCATTTCTCGATGTCTTCCTTGTCTCCAAAAGTGCAGACCATCATCAGGCCAGTGCCCTTTTCTTGATCTACACTCTCGTCACTCAGGATCGGAACTTCATAATCAAACAAAGGTACTTGGGCAAATTTTCCTTTGAATTTGATATATCTTTTATCCTCCGGATGATGAAATAAGCCTACACAGGCAGGCAGCAGCTCAGGCCTGGTCGTAGCAATGATCAGATCTTTGCCTCCGCATTTGAAAACAAGATCATTGAAATGTGATTGCATCTCCACATTTTCCAGATCAGCCTGGGCGATAGTGGTCTGGCAGGCAGTGCACCAGGTAGTGGGGCTGTCAATCCGTTCCATCCTACCTTTTTGATAGAGATTGAGGAAAGATTTCTGGGCCACTCTCCTGGATTTTTCTCCAATCGTATGATAAAGCAGGCTCCAATCAATAGAAAATCCCAAGCTGTTGAACAGATCATAATATGTCTGGCCGGTCTTTTTAGTCTCTTCCAGGCAGAGCTTGATGAATTCAGCTGGACTGGTCTTAGCCTTATTGATCTTATATTTTTTTTCTACATATCTTTCTGTAGGCAGGCCGTTATCATCATAGCCCATGGGAAAAAAGACATTTTTCCCTCTCATTCTCTGGAATCTGGCCACAAATTCAAACTGGGAATAATGCATTCCGTGGCCAACATGAAGATGGTCTGCAGAAGCATAAGGGGGAGGAGTATCAATAGAATAGATCTTTTTCTTGCTGTTTTCCTCAAATTTGAAGATCTGCTGTTCCTGCCAGTACTTTTGCCATTTAGGCTCAGCTTCTTTTGGATCGTAATTCTTGGGAAGTTCCATCTTTCTTTGAATCTATTACAGCTTTAAAAAATTAATCTAAAAATATTATTCACTTAACTTTATCCCTTTAGTTTGACTTTCTTCCCAGCCGGCAGA
>JBDREV010000040.1:0-2258 GCA_043819375.1 Candidatus Woesearchaeota archaeon | reverse complement strand
CCGCAAACTTTAAAAATCCATCTGGAAACGTTTTCTTATGGTTTTAGAATCTTTGATTAACCCCTTTGTCTTAAAAAAGAGGCCCTGGGAGATGTTCATTGCTGGATTCTTCTATTCAGTGGTTGCTCTCTTCCTTTCATATCTTGTTTTCAGGGAAGTGTCTGGCCTGTTGATGGTTTTTCTGATCATCATGTCTACTCTGCCGATCTTGTACACTACTATCAAAGAAGAAGAGGAGATTGACCTCAAATATCATCGTGAATGGGATATGTTGAGAGAACACTCTCATGTCCTGTTCTTTTTGCTTGCCCTTTTTTTAGGTATAACTGTGGCTCTTTCCTTATGTTATGTCTTCCTGCCTTCGGGAATGGTTGAAGTCATCTTCAATCTCCAGAACAAAGCCATTTATGACATCAATATCAATGTTTTGGGTAATGTAACTTCTTTCGGTCTTTTTCAGAAGATTTTCTTTAACAATCTTAAAGTACTCTTTTTTTGTTTGGCTTTTGCTTTTCTTTATGGTGCAGGAGCGATCTTTATCCTGACCTGGAACGCTTCGGTCATCTCTGCAGCCATCGGCAGCCTGATCAAGACAGAACTGGCTAAGACTGCTTCGTTGGTAGGATTTAATTCGATTGCTTCCTATTTTAGTATCACAACTTTCAGCTTTATGCGTTATATGACTCATGGCATTTTTGAGATTGCTGCCTATTTTGTTGCCGGGCTGGCTGGAAGCATCATCTCTATTGCTGTAATCAAAAAGAATCTAGATAATGATCGAGTGATCTTTGATGCCACTGAATTGATTATCCTCAGTCTGGCTATGTTGGTTATTGCTGCAGTGATTGAAGTGTTTATCACACCGAATTTTTTTTGAATATAGAAACATAACTCTCAGTGAATCCTCTAAAGAACTTTCACCCTCCCCGGCAAATTCTGGAAGATCTCTCCTTCCATCAACATTTTTTCGATTAATTGCTCAACTTCCTCCATCTTCGATTTGCTTTTAATCTCTTCAATTGCTGCTCCTTCTCCTTTGTCCAGGCTTTTGATTATCTCCAGCACATTATTCTCTTGTAATTCTTCTTCAGTATTCTTTTCAGTTTTTTCAACAATTGGTTTTTCCAAAGGAGTTGTCAGCTCCAGACTTCGTACACCCAACCATTTTTTGTCAATCTTTTTGATGATCTCCGGAGAGATATATTTTTCATTGTTGTAGGCCCTAATCTTTCCAATCACAATCACACTATCTCCGATGCTTATTTTTTTCCACAATTCTACTTCTTCAAAAGAACGTACTTTGATCTTATCAGAACCATCATCGATCAAGAATGTGAGTGTTGTCCCCCTCTCTTCTTTATCCATCACCACAGCCATAAGATTTACTCTGAAGATCTTTTCTCCTGAAGAGGAAAGAAGATAGTTTGGATTCCAACCTTCTTCTAGAACATACTTTCCTAGGTTAATCTCTTCGATCCTGGTCTTTTTTGCCTCGTGCCTTTCTATCTGTTCTGCCATCTTCAGATTTTTGAGAGGAACCCTTTACGTGGTTCATAGACATCACCAGTCCTTCTCAGTTTCTCAATGATCTCCTCAACTTCGTCGGTTTTCATGCCTTTCTGTTCAGCGCGTTCAATGACACTTTCAATCGGGAAGACTTTTCCGAATTCACCTTCCAGATTATCAATGATCTCTCTGATGATACTGATCTTATTTCTTTCTTTGGCAGGGATGCCTGAACCAATCCGATCAATATCAATCTTGCCGGTTTCCATATCTTTGGCTACTTGGTTGAGGCAATAATCAATCATCTCGATAGATCTCCTAGCATCTTCTTTAGTGACTTCTTTGGCCATCCGGATCTTAGCTGATGCTTCCGCCATCCTCACTAAGGCTTCCAGCTGCCGGGCAGTGATCGGGATACTTTTTATACCTCTATCATCATCTCCTCCACTGTTCCTCATCGAGATATAATATTCTTTGATCTCATCGATCGCTTCATCAGTAAGCACAGGCTTGGCTTTGGTCCTGACAAAAGTGATATATTTCTTGAGTAGATCTGTGTCAATATCTGTTTGAATACTATCTGGATTCTGATGCAGTCCGAGGATATGGGTTGCCAGTTTTTCATCCTTTTCACGGCTGGGAAGGTCTTTGATCGGAAAAATTAAGTCAAACCTGTTGATCAATGTCGGGGGAAGATTGATCTGGTCGGCCACTAATCCATACGGATCAAATCTGCCAAATTTAGGGTTGGC
>JBDREV010000039.1:0-4343 GCA_043819375.1 Candidatus Woesearchaeota archaeon | reverse complement strand
GAGAAGCTGAAAAAAGCTTTTCCAACCAAAAAACGCCTGCACGGCTCCAGAGATTACTTTCAGATCAACTATTTAGGTTATGATTTTGAAGTTGTGCCCATCTTAAATGTAACCAACTCCAAACAAGCAGTTAATATCACTGATGTTTCTCCGCTACATGCCAAATGGGTCAATGCCAATGCCAAAAAAGTCAAAGATGAGATCCGGCTGGCTAAAGCTTTTGCCAAAGCTAATAGTTGTTATGGGGCAGAGTCTTACATCAATGGCTTTAGTGGTTATGTCCTGGAGATCATAGTTACATATTATGGTTCTTTTATCGATCTGCTTAGAGCCGCTGTCCGTTGGGAGCACAAAGATATCATTGACACAGAAAAGTATTATCCAAGCAGAGAAAACCTCTTTATGGAGATCAATCAGTCTAAGCTGCATTCTGCTTTGATTGTGATTGATCCGGTTGACAAAACCAGGAATGCTGCTGCTGCTCTGGATATGGAAAAATTCTTCCTATTCAAAGAGAAAGCTGCTGCTTTCCTGGAAACCCCAGGTTTAGATCTTTTTGAAAAAGAAAAGACTTCTTTCCAGAAGCTGGAGAAACAGACACTTCATAATCTAGTTTATGTGGAAGTCACACCAACTTCTGGTAAAGATGATGTAGTAGGTACAAAACTGCTCAAAGCTTTTCAGCAACTGCGAGAGAAGCTAAAGCCATTTGAGATCTCTTCTTCCGGATGGGAATGGGACAAAGGAAATAAAGCTACATTCTATTACATCCTGGAAAAGAGGCAGATTGATCCGTTTGTAATCAGAACTGGTCCTCCTCTGAAGATGGAAGAGCAAGTAAAGGCATTCAAGAAAAAGAATAAAGATACTTATCAAGAAAAAAACCGGCTGATGGCCAAAGTACCTTTGAAAGAATATCATCTGCAGGATGCTGTTGCTGTGGCTTTGAAGGAAGAATATATAAAAAAGAAAATTAAAGCTGTTAAAAAGATCCAAGTGGGGTAAAAATATGGAAAAAGAAGTTCAGGCAGTGCAGCATTTTGACAATTTTCCTCTGTTATCTAATCACCAGACTATCTCCCATCAGCCAGACAAGTTCATCCTTGATTTTCGCGGAATCTATCCGCAATTTTCTCCTGACGGCAAACAAAGTGTAGTCATCAGCCATAAGGTGATCTTACTTGACCCCCACATCGCCAAACAGCTGCTGAGCACTTTGAAAGAGAATGTGGAAAGATATGAAAAAAGATTCGGCAAGATCAAGGAACCCCAGCAGAACAAGATTGCTGAGAAAGAGATGAAAAAGCAGATTAAAGTTGATGGTGTGATTGAGAAAATTGATTATACTGGTTAACTGAAGTATTCTACGTCGTTAGTTGTGATGGTGATCTCTTTTCTTTCTTTTTTGATGGTTTCTTTTTTTATGGATAATTCGGGTCTGCTCTCAACTTTTATATAACTCTCCTTTTTCTGTCCTGTAATCTGCTGGATTTCTTTTACTTTCTTTAAATTCATACAGCCGCAGTTTCTGCATCTGAAGAAGGGCCCGAACTTGCCCTGCATAATCTCTAACCATTCTCCACATAAGCATTTGATCTCTTCCAGATTCTGTTTGAGATGCAGATGGCAGACGTCCAGTCCCTGTTCACTCTTGTGAGTAGCTCTTCTCTCGCAGAAAGGGCAGGTTTTTGATTGATATTCACCATACTTTTTTCTGATGCGTTTCATGTAAACGAGAAAAAACTTATCGTTTATAACTCTTACCAGAAAAACTTATATTCACCAAAATATTCCTTTCTCTATGCCTTTCCTAGTCTTTGGAGCTGAAGCCAAGCTGAAGAAAGATGATAACATAGCTGTGGATATCTTCTGTCCCAGCTGCCTCAATGCAGAGATGTTCTTGGTCCTCTTTGAGAAAGCTCCTTCTCTCTTCTGGATTCCTGTAAAAGCTTTAAGCTACTCAGAAGGTGCCGGATTCTACTGCCGCCATTGCCAGAAGATCTATCCGATTGAAGAAGAACTGAAAAAACCAGTAGAAGATTATTATTCCAAGAAGATCAGCAAGAAAGAACTCAAACATAAGGTCAAAACAGTTCTAGGTTAATTAAGAGTGCTGCAATATTTCTTCTCCAGTTGATTGTACCATTCTCCTGGAGAGTGTATCTTTATTGCTGCTTCTTCCAGATCTCTTAGATCACTGAACACCACCCATTCAAAAACTGTCTTGCCTCTGCTTTCGATGATCACACATTTCTCCAGACCGCTGTGATCTCCGCCGATGCGGCAGTCTATCTCTAAATTACTGTCCTTAAAAGAATAGCCAAAGATGTAATGGTCTTTATTCTGGGCAACTGCATACTTCTTTCCTAGATTCCTGGCGATCTCTTCTCCTTTATCAAAGATTTCCGCAGCTGACTTTGGATCAATCCGTTTCCTGAAAAGTCTGTTTAATCTCATTTTAAAAGAGTGCCCCCGCGAGGACCTTCAGCTAAACTATGTTTCAAACACAATTTAACATTTGAAATCCGGAATTGTTTTTAGCAATTTCCCCGGTTACAGGATATTCACAATAATGTTCCGCAATCCTGCGTCCTTTATGGAGATACTTATCCACTAGACGACGAGGGCACAGATGTATAAATCATGCTTTTCTTTAAAAATTTAATCAAGATTACATTAATTACGTAAAACTTATAAACAAAGGATTAGATACGACCAAAGAGTAGTCAAAATGCATAGAAAAAGAATTTCACAGGAGATTGAATCCTTCTTCTCAGGGGATTTAGTGGAAAAACTAGAAGAGACTATAGAAGATGCCCTGGTAGAAAATGATTTTGACCAGCCAGAGTTGACTCATATGGAGAATTCTCTGCTGCTGCACATGAAAAACGTGTTGGCAGGAGATGGTATCTATATCCAATTACACAAGATCGGAAAAAACCCCTACAGCATCAGTACAGAAGTAAGCAGTGTTTATCCAGTCTACCAATATGACCAAAAAAAACCGGAAGAGTTGACCAAACGAGTGCTGAAGATCTATAAAAAAGAAGCTTTGGAGATGCTCAGTTTCAGAGGCTTGAAAGATGAAGGGGACATCCAAAAAAGATGTTGTGAAGCAAGAGTCTCAGTTCCAGAGATCATCGCTTACTGCAATTCCCCCAGCAAGGAGGTCTATCTGTTGATGGATTATATTGAAGGAAAATCACTTAACGAAATCATCAACAATCAGAACGAACAGCAAGCCAAAACTATCCTCAATGTCTGTATTGATCTTGGAAAAGAATTATTTAACATGCACAGGAAAGCAGGTGTGATCCATCTTGATCTTAAACCGGAAAATGTGATGGTCAGGCAGGAAGACATCAAACCTTGCCCCTTTGATTTTGGATTCTCTATCTTCACTGGAGGGGTGCCAAGGAAAAAGATTGACTACATCAAAAGTCCGCTTAATTTTATCGGCACACCCAGTTACATGGCCCCGGAATTCTTGTTTGAAAAAATGATCTCTCCAAAATTAGATCAATATGCATATGGAATGATTATCCACAAAGCAGCTACCGGCTCAACTCCTTTTGAAGGTATGAACCTAAGAAAAAACATAGAGGAATATGCACAAAGAGAAGGTATCACTTCTCCAGACCAGATTGATCTAACTGTAGCCATGGGAGACTTTGGTGAACTAAAGCAGCAGTCAATAAAAGTAGATACTAAAAAGATTCTGCCCGGCTACCCCAAAGAGATCAAACGAGTGATCGAGAAATGCTTAGAACGAGACCCAAATAAAAGATATGTTTCCTGTGCTCATGCTTCCTTAGCCTTAAGAACAGTGGTTGAAAATCATTATAAATAATTATTTCTTGATCCCAGCCCCTCCAGCAGGCAGGAATTTGATGATCTCATCTGTGTCTCCTCCTTTAAGTTTTGATTTGATCTTCTTGGCCAGATTGCTTTTCTTCTCTTCTCCCGGAAGAACCATTAAATAATTCTTGGTCTTCTTGCTGACTGCAGCAACTGGTCCGCCGATGATCTCTTCTTCCACCAAACCCAATGCATACTCCAGTTTGGGATTAAAATAATTTCTCTTGCCATAAATCATGAAACTGCCCTTGCCCATATACTCCCCTGATTTGGCTTCCTTGGTAACCTGTTCCGGCTGCACTGAAAACACTTCTGCTGTGGAAAAACCTAATTTCCAGGCCTTGGAATAACAGGCGGTGGCAATAGCTGTCTCCTGGATTGTGGCCTCTCCAGCTTCAGCTCCGTTCTTGATGATGAAAAAAGGAGAACCAGGCATATCTGTGTGAAAGACTATATCATCCTTATCCATATGCTTCTTGATGATC
>JBDREV010000038.1:0-6163 GCA_043819375.1 Candidatus Woesearchaeota archaeon | reverse complement strand
TTATTCTTCTTAACACCCCTTCTTACAGCAGAAGTCTTCCTGCAGTGCTTGCATTTAAACAAATTAATTCACCTCAGCCAAAACTGAGATGAACTATTATATTAATGTGTCGTTTAATTGACAGTGTCAATCATAGTAAGTTTTTTAAATACCGCTTCTCCTTCAGAAATTATGGTCAATACCTCTGTTATAGAGACTGGAGTAGATAAGCTGGTCGGACTCATAAAGGCCAAAAAGAAGCTTTCTGTCCAAGATGCTGGTAAGACATTGGGTGTCGGTCCCGTAGTTGTCCAGGAGTGGGCTGACTTTTTAGAGGAAGAGGGCATCATTAGTATTGTATATAAATTTGCCACCCCCTACCTTTGTGAGAGGAAACTTTCTAGGGAAGAAGTGAAAACCAAAGAAAAAGAATTTCATGGTAAGAAAGAAGGTTTCATCAGGAAAGCTGAAGTGGCATTGGCTAATTTTGACAGGGAAGGAGATAATTTCCTGAAATTCAAGAATGGCTTTGAGAACTTGAAGAAAGAGTTGGGAACAGAGCTCGGCCATGTAGAATCTGAATTAGGTCAGCTTGAGAAGTTTGAGGATCTAAAAAGAAATATCGATAAGCAGATTATGGAACAAGAAAAGGGATTTAGAGCTAAGATTGACACATATAGTGCTGATATCAAGAGGGAACAACAGAAATATCAAGAAATTATTGACAGCATTGATTCTGAGGAAGATAAGCTGGACAGGGAAAGGTTGGAAGCGATTTCCCTTAGGGAAAAAGAGATGAACATCAGGAAAAAACTAGAGCAGTTCAGATACGAGATCACAAAGATCAGTACAGCCATAAAAGATGATGAATCTTTACTTGATAACTCAGGAAAGAGGATTAGAGATTTAAAGAAGTTGGCTGAGAAGGTAAAAAATGAGATAGTGCTAAAAAGGGAAAAGGGAAAAGTCTTGATTGAAGAGAGCACAAACCATAAAACGAATATCCTTGCGTTGCAGAAGGAGATACTAGCCAAGGTACAGAAAAATAAACAGCTTATTGCAGACCAGATTGAAAAGGGTAAAAGTTCAACCAAAAAGTTCAGAGAGTTCTTCACCAAGAAGACAGAAATCGAAAAGCTAATAAAGAATATAGATATAGATAAGGATGAACTCGAACAGGATTTGATACTGCTAATAAAGAAAGCTAAGGCATTTCATTTATCATCAAAGTCTTCCTCACTTAAAGGCCATGTAAAAGAACTAGAAGAGACCTTTGCGACAATACTGAAGAAAAAGAAGAAGTTTGAGGAAGAAGCTATCAAGTTAGGGTCTATATTAAAGACTAAATGAAAGTAAAAAAAAGGGGTAAAAAGGGGGTAAAGATTAGAGGAAAGAGTAGTGTGTCCGCTCCCCTATCTGCTGTTTCTATTCGAAAAGAACTAGGCACAATCAAGAAAAAAGAAGAAGAGGCCCTTAATAAGAGATTTGAGCTTGAAAAAAAGGAGTCAAGGCTTAAAGAGCACTTGATTAAGATAAAGCAAAAATCGGTGCGCGATAGAGAAAACTTGCTTAAGGAGAAAGAAAGGAAGAACAGGAAAGAAGCAATTAGATTATCTGGATTACAAAAAAAGTTACGTATATGGGAAGACAGACTTACTGGAAGGAAGAAGAGATTGGAGTCATCTGAAAAAAAGATTATCTTAAGAAACAATGAGCTGTCCAAATTGAGTTATGCGCTTGACAGGAAGGGAAGAAGGTTTAATGCGCTTGAAAAGGAGCTGGACAAAAATAAAAAGAAAATTCTATTGATGAAAAAAGAGATTCAACATCGCTTAGATAGCGAAAAGGAGTTCTTCAATCTAAGCAAAAGACTTCTTGAGCAAGAAAGGAATAGTCATTTCAGGCAAGTAGAGGCACTGAAGCAGAGAGAAACAGAAAGAAAGGAGATCTTACCTCTAATTGCTTCAATCCGGAATAGAGAAGGCGAGGTTAAGAAGTTACAACAGAGGTTAGGGAGAAAGGATTTGTCCAGGAGACTCAAGAAACAGATATTGGAGCTTCAGAAGAAGTTGATGTCCAAGACCAAATCTTTGGAGAAATATCGGGCAGAAGTGAAGGAAGAGCTTCGGGCACTCGGACGCACAATTGAGGGATTACGAAAAAAGCCCAAAGTGAAGAAAATTGTTGATAAGAAAGCTACTCAGAAGCAGATTGAACAGGTGAAGAAACAACTTAAAGCAGAATATCAGAAGAAATCTGAAAAACCCAAAATCAAACCAGCACTCAATATACTGAATGAGCTGCTTTCTAAGCTTCCCCCTAAAGAGATCGATAAATTTGTTGCTTCCTCAGACTTTGAAATAGTGAAAAAAACCTTTGATGAGTATGGTGTTAAATAATGGGACTGATGGATAAGGCTAAAAGAAGAGTGAAGGTAAAGAAGAAAGCATTACCTAAGAAGATTGTGAAGATATCAAAAAAAAAGTCAAATAAGGTAAAGAGCTCAGTCAAAAAACCAGAGATAAAAAAATCAAAAGCTGTGAAGAAGCCAGCCGCAAAGAGCCAGATAAAAAAATCTAAAAATCCACTAAAAAAAACCGAATCTGAGAGTAAGAAAGAAGTAACAATCGAGGAATATAAATTCATTTCTGACAAGATTCCAGTTGACATAAAGATCTATCGTACCGAGGCTGAATATGTTCCTCTGTATAGCATCTCCATCTCTAAGATCAGCAAGACAACAGAGATGATTCTTGAAAGGATTAGGAAAGAGCTGATAAAAGAGGTCAATCTAGGAATAATCAATATTGCAGACTATAACAAAGAGGGATTGGCCCAACAACGCTTTAAGGATACTATCGGCAACCTAATAAAAAAATATTTTCCAGATGCGAATAAGGAAACATCTGAATTTCTGAGTTCTTATCTAATCCAAAAGAGCCTGGGGATGGGTAATATTGAGATTCTTGATGATGATCCAAATCTTGAGGAGATTGTTATAAACAGTGCTGGAGAACCAGTATGGGTCTATCATAAGAAGCATGGTTGGTTAAAGACCAATATTATAATAGAGGATGAAGAACGAATTAAACACTTCTCTGCTATGCTTGGGAGAAAAGTAGGAAGGCAGATCTCTGTCCTTGAACCGTTGATGGATGCAAACATAGTAGGAGGAGATAGAGTCAATGCAACTCTAAAGCCGATTTCCACTGCAGGAAATACAATAACACTCAGAAAGTATTCTGCTAAGCCCTGGACAATCACGGATTTTATATTAAGCAAGACGATGTCTGTCAAAGCAGCTGCATTTATTTGGCACTGCATACAATATGAATTGTCCACCCTGATAGCAGGTGGTACAGCTTCAGGAAAGACCTCTTCCTTAAATGTCATCACGAATTTTTTTCCCCCGAATCAGAGGACCATAAGCATAGAGGATACAAGAGAGATTCAACTCCCGAAATATGCTCATTGGGTGCCCTTGCTTACAAGACAGCCCAATACTGAAGGAAAGGGAGGTATATCCATGCTTGATCTTTTGGTAAATAGCCTTAGGATGAGGCCTGATAGGGTGATTGTAGGAGAGATAAGGAGAAAGAAGGAAGCAGAGATATTGTTTGAGGCTATCCATACTGGTCATTCTGTTTTTGCAACTGTACATGCCAATAATACTAAAGAAACTATAACAAGGCTAACTTCTCCTCCAATTGAGATTCCCAAAAGCATGCTTCCAGCTATAGCATTAATCGTTATTCAATATAGGAATAGGAGAACTGGATTAAGGAGAACTTTCCAGGTTGCAGAGATGCTCGATGATGGCTCAGCCCGGATCCTGATGCAGTATAATCCAAGTAAGGATTGTCTGGAGATAGTAAATAAATCAAAGAGAGTCATGGAAACATTAGAGATGTATACTGGGCAAAAAAGGTCCACAATAGAGAAGGAGATAGTTGAAAAGGAAAAGATATTGGCTTGGCTGGTAAAACATAAAATAAATGATATCGATGAAGTGGGAAGGATTATGGCGGAATTCTATACCCGGAAAGAGAATTTGATGAGATTTGTCAATAAAGGCATCCCCCTTAGGTGATTAAAATAGTCAGTCGAATTATTCCGAGAATTTCTCGAGCTTTTCCTGGGTTGGATGTAAAACTGAAGCTTGCTGATATTTCTGATTCCCCTGAAGAGTTCATAAAAAAAACATTAATGTCCAGTCTAATTGTGGCAGGAGGCCTGGTGTTTTTTTTGTGGATGGTATTAGCAAGATTAGGTAACTTTGGAAAGTTCATTTTCGGTAGTGGTCCTTTTGTATTTCTGTTGCTCCTTTTTTATTTTTGGAGGGTTCCTGATGCAAAGATCCAGAAGAAACAGCATGACATAAATTCCGAGATTGTCTTTGCAGGAAGATTTTTGATTATTGAGCTTGAATCTGGAGTGCCGTTATATGATGCTTTCAAGAACCTATCCAAGAATTATAAGATAATCGGCAAATATTTTGCTGAGATTGTTACCAAGATTGACCTTGGGACCCAGATGGAAGATGCGCTTAATGAGTCTGTAGAGTTTACACCGTCTCCAAATTTTCGTAAAATCCTCTGGCAGATCGTCAACTCACAACAGACAGGTGCTGATATGAGTACTGCTTTAAGAAGTGTAGTAGAGCAGATTACCAAGGAGCAATTAATAGAAGTGCAGGAATATGGAAGAAAACTAAATCCCATGGCAATGTTCTATATGATCATTGCTGTCATCTTACCCTCAATTGGGATCACTATGTTCGTGATTCTAGCTACTTTTATGGATTTAACTCTTGAATTATCAGTGTTATTGATAATTTCATTCTTTCTTGCATTCATACAATTTATGTTCTATGCTATGATAAAATCTTCAAGACCCTCAGTAGAGCTATGAAAAAAACAAATGATAACCCGGAATTAGGCAAAGGTGAGCTAAATTTACCACCACCTTTAGCCCAGAAAAGATCCTTCAGATTTGGCAATATTTTTAAGAGAAAAACCCCGGAAATACCTAAGCCAGAAGGAGATAAAAAAAAGCTTTTGGAGCAGAAATATGCAAGATGGAAAGAATTATCTGAAAAAGGAGAGAAGCTTGAGACATTGGGGGGGGTCAAGTCCAAAAAAATGTTTGGATTTCTTAGGCGCAAGCCCACAAAGCCTAACAGCTTAGATGATAATAGGATTTTAGAAGAGAAATATGCGAAATGGAAAGAATTATCTGAAAAAAGAGAGAAGCTTGATAAGTCATCCGAATCCACAATAAAGGTAAAATCTCCAGAGAAAAAACAGTTTGGATTTTTCAAGCATAAACCAAAAGAAATTCCTGGGGGAGATAAAAAGCCATTAGAGAAGAAATTTTCCAAATGGAAAGAAGTATCTGAAAAAAGAGAAAAGCCTGAGACAGCACCCAAACCGCCGGTAGAAGTAAAATCTATATATAAGGGGAGTATTGGGGGAAAAATTCTAGGAATTTTCAAGCATAGACCAAAAGAGAACCTGAATGTTTTGGATGTGAAGGACAAACAACAAAAGTCCATCATGAAAAAAATAGATGCTCTGAAAAAAGATACAGTTAAAGAAAAACAGCCATTTTTGAAGAGGATTCAAGGAGCTTTCAAAAAGAAAGGTGAAGTTAATAAAACCCCAGGAAAGCAAAAAGGTCCAAAAATCAATCCAAGAAAAAAATTTGCTGCTTGGATTGAAAAATCAGGAATTCTCCTGACTAGAGACAAGATATCAAAAATATTATTCAATGCTACCTTGTTTTTTACGTTGATCTTATCAGGGTATGTAATACTCCGTTCTGCTGGGAGCGAAGATTTTTCTTTGACTTATGCACTGGTCATTTTGTTATTTATTTGGACCCTGGGTTTTGCTGCAATATTGATGAGTTTGTGGCTGATACTTTACATTGTTGTGGATTACAAAATATATTTAAGGAAGGTTGGGATAGAGGAAGTGTTTCCTGATTTCTTACAATTGACATCTGCTAACATCAGATCAGGAATGCCCATTGATCAGGCCCTATGGCATGCAATCAGGCCGAATTTTGGTGTACTGGCAAAGGAGATGGCGGATGTTGCCAAGCAAACAATGTCAGGAACAGACCTAGAGAAAGCTTTGCAGGATTTCGCTGCAAAATATGACTCGACTTTATTGAAAAGGTC
>JBDREV010000037.1:0-15157 GCA_043819375.1 Candidatus Woesearchaeota archaeon | reverse complement strand
AAAGAAAAAGAAATCTTTTGGGTAATCTTAAGCATACTCAAACTTTAGCGTCTTATTTAGGAGAACTACATCAACAGGGAATAGTTCATGGTGATGTCAAGCCGGATAATCTTATGATTGTCAAAGCAAAGCCATTCTTGATCGATTTCGGGCTTTCTACTGATCTGGGGGGCTCGTTTGATCATCTTGATCCATCAAGCAATCACGTTTTTGGAACTCCGGCTTATCTTGCTCCGGAAGTTTTCATTCCAGAGAGAACTGAAACAAAAATTACTCCAAAGCTGGATCAATATGGGTTAGGTATCGTTCTTTATGAAGCAGCTACAGGAAAAAGCCCATTCAAGAATATGGGTTTGGCAC
This sequence comes from Candidatus Woesearchaeota archaeon, assembly GCA_043819375.1. Lineage (GTDB taxonomy): Archaea > Nanobdellota > Nanobdellia > Woesearchaeales > GW2011-AR9 > JBDREV01. The sequence goes on along the minus strand of JBDREV010000037.1, from coordinate 14,797 downwards.
AAATTTTGGAGATTAAGACCAAAGAATCAGAAAAATATCTGGACACTGCAAGGAATCTTATTCCTGGTTGTCCATCAACAGTGGTAGATGTTATCCACAGATGTACTCAGGTTAATCCACGGCAGAGATATTCTTCTTGTGGTGAAGTGGCTGAAGAATTAAAAGAAATAATTAAAGAAATAACTTAGTGCATCCCTCTGCCCATACCTGGCGGCATCATTCCTCCCGGCATGTTCATTGGCATCTTGTCAAGATCCTGAAGCTGTTTGTTCACATTCTCTTTGTTCAGGGCAATCATCTCTAGTTTCAATTCTTCACCTTTAGCCAAAGCATCAAATTCATCCATCTTTGCTTTCAGGGCATTCTTCTTGACCTCATTTTCTTCAGCTGCAAGATCAACTTTTTCAATTACTTCTTTGTCTGCTGTCATTCTAGCTATGGTTTTTTCTACAATGATCTTATTGACCTCAAGCTGTTTCAAAGTTATTTCCAGCTGCACTTTCTTCATCTTCTTTTGCTCTTCCATCTGCTTCTTCTGTTCTTCCATTGCTTTTTTCTGCTGTTCCATCTGCTGCTTGCGCATCTCTTCCATTGCTTTTTTCTGCTCTTCCTGTTTCTCTGCTTCAGTCAGTTGTTCTTCAGAATTTTGTTCTTTTTTCATTTCTTCTTCCATTTTTAAAAACACCTCATTAGTTAAATAGAAAAAATTATCTTACTTAAAGTTTGCTGTTCTTGATTATCTAATTAAACTCTTTCAGTATATCTACATTTAGGGAATTTATCACAGGCCAAGAATTCTCCATAAATACCTCTGCGGATAATCAGCTTCCCTTCTTTACATTTGGGGCAAGGGGTTCCTTCTTTCTCATTTGATTTAGCTTGAACCTTGCTCTTACACTTTGGATTGATACAGACTTCCTGGGGCCTTTTGCCCCTGCTGATGATATTGACCATTGGATGACCACAGGTTTCACATTGCTTGTCTGTGTTCTTGATCAACACTCCTTGAGGTAAGGGGAAGGTAGTTTCGCAATCGGGATATCTATCACAGGCAATAAACGATTTTTTGGTCTTTTTGCTTCTGATCATCCTCAGGCCTCCTTCTTTACATACCGGGCAAGGACCGATCCTATTCTCTTTTTCTCTGGTCTCTTGGATGGATTTGAGCAGTTCTTTGCCGATATCTTTTTCTTTTCCTTTGAATTTATCTAAGATCTTAATGATAATCAATTTGGCTTTGTCCAACACTTTTCCTTCTTCATGTTTGCCAGCCCTGATCTGATCCATCTCTTCTTCAAATGAGCGGGTCAATTCCTCATCAATGATTGTGGGAGCGTATTTTTCCAGAACTTCGATTGTTTCAATGCCAATCTGATTTACTTTGATCTGTACTCCTTCGATATAATCTCTCTTAAACAATCGGTCAAGAATGTCTGCCCTAGTTGCCTTTGTTCCTAGATTCCTTTTTTCCAACTCCCGGATGATACTGCTCTGATTATATCTCTTGGGGGGCTGGGTCTCTTTGTCCAGCTTCTTGATTTTTTTGATCTTGACTTGCTCTTTTTCTTTCAGTTCCGGAAGTTCAATTTCTTCTAGCTTAAGATAAGGGTGATAGTATTTATGCCAACCTGGTGAGGAGGTTCTAGTGCCTTTAGCAATAAAGATCTCCTTTTTAACGTCTAGATCAACTTGAAGGATCTCTCTGATGGCCGTTTCACCAAAAGTGGCCAGGAACCTTTTGACAATCAGGTCATAAACTTTTATCTCTTTGGGATTTTGTTCTTGCGGAAAGATTCCTGTGGGATAGATGGCTGGATGGGCAGGATCAGTTTTCTTTCCATTATTGGGAAGCAGTTTTCCTTTGGCTAGCTCTTGGCAGAAAGCAGTATAATCTTTCTGTTTAGCCAAGGCACTCATAATTTTTTTGAAACCTAACTTTGGATCTAACTGTTGAGAGCTGGTTCTGGGATATGAAATTGCTCCGGATAAGTATAATGATTGGGCGATCTCCAGACAATGTTTAGGGGTAATCTTGAAACAGCGATAGGCTTCAGTCTGTAATGTTGTTAAGTCAAACGGATGGGGAGGTTTCTGCTCAGTATTCTTTTTAGAGACTTTGCTTACTACGGCTTCTTTTTCTGATTTGACTTTGTCTAGGATCTTCTTCACTTCTTCTTCATTCCAGAACCTATCTTTGACATGCCAGGCTTCAATCTTGCTTTTTTCAACCTCACCCAACAATTGCAGCTGCCAATAAGGGGTTGGTTTGAAAGCCATGATCTCTTTTTCTCTGTCTACTAGTAGTTTTAAAGTGGGACCCTGCACTCTTCCCACAGACATAACTTTGAATGAACCAGCTGCCTTGACTGAATCTGTTAGGGCTCTGGAAAGGTTGATACCATAGAACCAATCTAATCTATGTCTGGTCTCTCCAGCTTTAGCCTGTCCCCAGTTAAGATGCTTGGCCTTACTTTCATAGGCTGCAACTAATTCATCTTTAGTCAAGGTAGAAAACTTCATCCTGTTGGCATCTTTTTTCTTGCAGATATATCTGACTATGTTTAGGCCAATGACTTCTCCTTCAACATCATAATCGCAGGCTATAGTGATTTCATCTGCTTTACTGGATAATACTGCTAGTGTCTCAATATAATCCTTGATATAGCTAAGCTTTTTATCCACTTTATTGGTGGCTTCCCATTTGATCTCAAAGACAGGATAATTCCAGCCTTTCTTTCCGGATTCTACAATCCCAAACAAATGGCCTACCGCACAGCCAACTAGAATTTTCTTTTTGTTATGGGTCAATTCATAATAAGAAACCTTTTTATTTGTTTTTTTTACTGGTTTAGTATCCGCTAAGGCTTCAGCTAGTTTCTTTGCTGAAGAAGGCTTCTCAGTGATGATTAATTCAGCCATGAGGACGAAAAAACAGGAATTCTTTAAAAAAGTATGGTTTTGGATAACTAAAACACTGGTTTCTCTAAAGAAAAGTCTTATTTTTTATGGGGGATTAGTTTAGAGGACTTTGAATAATTCGATGCCACATCAGATTTAGACACATTGTCTGATAATTTATGCTTATTCGAAGTTCTCTTTAATCTGAGATAATAATAAGTCACTTTTCTTCAATAATCCTTTTCATCGCTTGTTCAATCTTAGCACTCATGTTATAACCATGATCCAAACAGAATTTCCTGAAGTGCGTAGCTACCGTTTTGCTGATAGTAAAAGTTAATTTTTCTTTGGTTCTTATCTTACCCGTTTTCTCAAATTCCAATAAAGTGTCATAAACCTCTTTATTTTCAACTGCCAATTTGTCAACAATTTTCAAAAATTTATCTGATGACATCTTTGATCATCTCCTCAATTTTTCTTAAGCTGGTGGTGTTCTTCAGCAAGATTTTTTTGATCAGTAACGGAACCCTATCAGAGTAGGTTTTATGGCCTTCATATTCTGTATATGATTCAATCAACAAAGCTGCAGTTCTCTTATTGCTATCTTCAAAAACATGATCAATCAATATTGCTCTGGTCAGATAAGCTAGAGCTTTAGTCCAATTTTCAGTTTTCTTAGCATAGCTTAAAGCGAAATCTAAACTTGCCTCATTATGTAGTGTTCCATCTTCAAATTTCTCATTTATCGCGAGGATATCTTTCTCAGTTAAAGTAAATTTAAATTTTGAATACATATTTATATGTATAAATAAGTATCATATTTAAACTTATCGGAATTTTTTAAAAAATTCCGGGAAGTCCGAAAACTAAGTTTTTGATACTTTTCTATAAAATTGGGTCTTTGTTTATTTTAGAATTAAATACAAAGATTAAACAAACTCCTACTTTTTACCTATGAGAAAACAACTATTCGTCTCTCAATTTCCTTAAAGAACAAAAGACCCATCATAACCCTCCAACCCACTGATCTCTTCTTTCCAGTCTTCAACCGGCTGGTTTTTCCTGGAAGCCAGATAATCTGCAAAATGTGTTAGCTTCTGCAATCTTGTCCTTGGTGGCTTGCTGGGATAATTAGACCACTGCCCCATATGGGAATCGATCATCTCAAAGATCTCGCTGGCAACCTGGGGAATATTCTTGGCTGGTTCTTTAAAATACTGTTTGGGCAGATGGGCATGATATCTGTAATGTTTGTGGTTTTCTTGATCTTTAGTTCCTGCCTTGCAGGCATCATGCAAGAATAAAGCTGCGAGGATCTTATCTTTGTCTTCACCAACAATAGAATTCCGTTCACATAATGCTGTCCCATATTCCACTGCTTTGATGGTATGCCGGACTAATCCTCCTTCTCCCAAAGATATCTCCGGATGATATTTTCCCGTGCTGCTGGCAGGGATTTTCCAGAAATAGGCTGGAGTCATCCCCAGGCAGGTGATCACAAACTTTCTGATCGATTTGTCTTCGATAAGTTTAGTAAGTTCTAACAAGGCCTCTTTTTCCATAACCTGGTGGGAATAAGTAATATTTTATAAAAATTTGTTTTTTGTGGTTCCAATGTTGCAGGACAGTTATTACCCTTCCGTATCACAGTAAATTATATAAATCATTTATTTTTCCAGATGGAATATCATTATTTAATTTGGGGGTGTCAATATGGTCGTATTATTAATCGCTATTTTAGTAAGTATTCTCGCTTTAGGTTTTGCCGGCTTCCTGTTCTGGAGAATTATGAAAGCCAAGACGGGAACAGAAAGGATGCAGGAAATCTCTCATGCTATCCATGAAGGGGCGATGGCTTTTTTGAAAAGAGAGTATAAGATCGTGGGGATTTTTGCCGCAGTGGTGATCATCCTTTTAGCTATCTTTATCAACTGGCAGACTGCGGTAGCCTTCTTTTGTGGAGCATTACTGTCTTCAGTTGCTGGCTACATTGGTATGCATACTGCCACTAAAGCCAACGTTCGCACTACAGAAGCTGCCAGAAAAGGATTAGGTCCTGCGTTGAGAATTGCTTTCTCTTCTGGAGCAGTGATGGGCTTTACTGTTGTTGGTCTGGGATTGTTAGGAATTACAGTCTTGTATTATGTTTTTGGAGATCCTAAATTGATCTTCGGCTTTGGGTTTGGAGCTTCTTCTATCGCTTTATTCGCCAGAGTGGGAGGAGGAATCTATACTAAAGCAGCAGATGTTGGTGCTGACTTAGTTGGTAAGGTTGAAGCAGGCATTCCTGAAGGTGATCCCAGAAATCCAGCAGTGATCGCTGATAATGTCGGTGATAATGTCGGTGATGTGGCTGGAATGGGTGCAGACTTATTCGAAAGTTATGTTGGTTCAATCATTGCAGCCATGGCTATTGGTATAGTTCAGTTTGGAGCAAAAGCTGCTACCCTTCCTTTATTGTTGGCAGGAGTAGGTATAATCGCTTCAATGATCGGGACTTTGTTTGTCAGGACTAAGAATGAGGAAAAGATCCATATTGCTTTAAGGAATGGCTTGTTTGCTGCCTCTATTATTATGGCTGTGGCCGCTTACTTTGTAATCGGTATGACTATCAGTGACATTGGCGTCTTTTATGCTACTCTAGCTGGATTAGTGTCTGGAATCTTGATTGGATTACTGACTGAGTATTACACCTCATATAACTACAACCCCACTAAAGAGATCGCTAAGGCTTCCCAAACAGGAGCTGCAACTAATCTCATCAGTGGTTTTGCGTTGGGGATGAGATCTGTGGGTTTTCCGATTTTAGTCATCTCTGCGGCAATCTACGTCTCTCATCACTTTGCAGGATTGTATGGTATTGCTATTGCAGCGGTGGGAATGCTTTCCACTTTAGGGATTAGCCTGGCTGTAGATGCTTATGGTCCTGTTGCAGATAATGCGGGAGGTATTGCTGAAATGGCTAGATTGAAGCCAGAGGTAAGAAAAAGGACAGATGCCCTTGATGCAGTTGGAAATACCACTGCAGCGATGGGCAAAGGATTTGCGATCGGTTCAGCAGCTTTGACTGCTTTGGCCCTATTCAGCACTTTCAGTACAGAAGCTAAGATTACCAGCATCTCTATCACAGATCCTGCTGTGTTAGTTGGCCTGTTTATCGGAGGGATGATTCCTTTTGTATTCTCCTCAATGACTATGACTGCAGTGGGTAAAGCTGCTTTTGGAATGATTGAAGAAGTAAGAAGACAGTTCAAGGAGATCAAGGGTATCATGCAAGGAAAAGCCAAGCCTGATTATGCTAAATGTGTAGATATCTCTACTTCGGCTGCTTTGAAAAAGATGGTTGTGCCAGGATTGTTAGCCGTTTTAGCACCAGTAGTGGTGGGCTTCACTTTAGGTGTAGAAGCGTTAGGAGGAATGCTGGCAGGAGCAACTTTGACAGGAGTGATCTTAGCTATCACGATGGCTAACTCCGGAGGTGCCTGGGACAATGCCAAGAAATATATTGAATCTGGAAATTACGGCGGCAAAGGCTCTGATGCCCATAAAGCAGCAGTGACTGGAGATACAGTGGGAGATCCATTTAAAGATACCTCCGGACCATCAATCAACATCCTGATCAAGTTGATGATGATTGTATCTTTGGTGTTGGTGCCGTTGTTCTTGTTGTTTTGATTTTTTTTATTTTCTTCTTTTGTTAATAATCTGTTACAAATACAATCTTCAGAAGAAAACAAATCTTTGATTATCACTTAAGTTTCTTGATCAGTTTCTTGATATCATCCAGATCTTTCTGCATATTCTGGATTTCTCTTTCCGCTTTTCTGTTTACAGCATGATCATATTTGGCGTCAATCCTGTCCCGTTCAGCTTGTCGGTTCTGACTCATCAGGATGATTGGAGCTTGAAGAGCTGCTATACATGAGAGTAATAGATTCAACAAAATAAATGGATAAGGATCCCAGGATTTAAACCAAGCATATGCATTGGTCATTATCCACAGAGATAAGAACACTAGAAACCCAATAATAAATTCCCAACTTCCCGCATATATCGTGAGTTTATCTGCTGCTCTCTGTCCAAAAGTAAGTTTTTGCCTGAAAACAGGATGATTATCTTTATTGTTCTTTTTTCTATCAACCATCTTTTTTAAGGAGTAATCTTTTTTTGTTTATAAAAGTAACTTATTTAGATTATTCCGCATAGCAAAACAAATAATTTTATAAACGACAAAAATTTCATTTTCAGATGGAGCTGAAAGAGCTGAAAAAAGAGATTGATGGGATGGAGAGAGTAGACTTGCTTTTACTCAAATTCAAGAAATCATGGTTGAAGCAGATTAAACCAAATACTAATAAGCAATTTCCCTTTCTCAATAAATTAGATGCTAAGACTAGAAAACAGCTCAATGTTAACCTAGAAACACACCAAAAGGTGTTCAACCAGCTCAGATACGCTAGGTTCACTCAGGAAAAGATCTCTTCTTTGGCACATTATCTGATTGAGCTGAAATTGGCTTCATTTAATGGAGATACTAAAAAACCGCAAGTGCTTATCAACAAATTTATCAATGATGATTTTCTGAAACTTACTAACGTCATCAATGAAGTGGATCAGTTTGAATTTAATCTCACCAATTTTAAGCAGATTTATGACGGAGTTAACAATCTAGTCTCAGAGCAGCTGACCCTGGAAGAATCTCTGCTGTTTATGGGCGCAGCCCACCAAGAACATCTTGCCGCCTTATTTCAGATCTCCCAAAAACAGAAGAAACTTTTAAAAAGTTTGGGAACAGAGTTCATAGCGTTAGTCAAAGAGATGAAGAAAAAAAAGAGGTTATGAAATGCTTGAGCTGGTCTTAGGAATTACGGGAATGGCTTTGATCCTATTTGTTTTTATTCTTGATGAATTTGAAAGTAAGTATAACCAAAAAACTTTGATCAACAATCTGTTTAGTATTTTAGGCGCGGGTTTGCTGATCTTTTATGCACTAAGTCTGAAAGCCTGGCCATTTGTGGTTTTGAATTTTATTTGGTTAGCGGTGGCTGGTATCAAAATAGTCAAGATTCTTAAAACTGGTGCTTGAAGATGAGACGGCAGGTCAGTACATTACTTGAGCAGAGCAGGAAAGTTATCAAAGACTGCACCTTGTCAAATGGAGCGATTGTGGCCGCCAATTCCACTAAATCTTATTTCCCTCGGGGAGCTAAGAATTATCGTTTTGTCTGGTTAAGAGATGCTTCTTATACTCTTCTGGCTGCTGATTTATTGGGGTTGAAGATTAATAGCCGATTCCTTTCTTGGTGCTCTAAAGTAAAAACAGAGCAGGGATTGTTCTATCGATATTATTTGCCTGACGGAAAAATAGCTGGAGAAGCGATTCAGCCAGATCAGACTGCCATGTTGTTGATAGCGATGAGTAAAATCAAGGAAACAAGGCATCAGCGATTGTTGGAAAGAAGTGCAGATGGAATCTGCGGTTCCTGGAGCAAAGATCATTTCAATCTTGTTGTCCAGGATCTGTGGGAAGAAAGATATTGTTTCCCGGATCTGAAAGAGAATTTCAGTTATACTCTCGCTTCTTGTTATCAAGGTTTATGCTGTGCAAATAGTTTATCTCCTCACCAGAGATGGGTGAAGACTGCTGAGCAGATGAAGAAATTGCTGTTGGCAAAGAACAAGAACTATTTTCCCCGTACTTTTGGAAAGATTGGTGATGATCGTGTAGATGCTTCCTTGTTGGGATTGACCTGGCCATTTGAAATTGTCTCTTCTACAGATAAAAGGATGATCAATACTGTAAGATTGATGGAACAGCAACTAGTCCGAAAAGGAGGAGTACCTCGTTATGAGCATGATGAATATGATGGTTGGATGTACAAGAATATGAACCGGAAGAAAGGAGCAGGATATTGGCCTCTGTTAAATTTTTGGATGAGTATTTACTTTTCTAAAGCAGGAAACAAGAAAAAAGCTCTTCAATATTACAATCGGGTGCTTGGGGATTTAACAACAGATTTTATTCCTGAACAAATTTTTGATAATAAAATCCAGATCTCTGTCTCTCCTTTATGCTGGTCACATACTATGTTTGTGCTGGCATCTAAAGAGTTGGGTTTTTTTTAAAAGAAAAACAAGATCATCACTCCCAATATAAACATGATCAATCCACCGATCAGATGCAACAGTTTGATATTTTTCTGTCTCCATCTTTCAATCTCTCCAGTAGCATCAACTTTATGCTCTTGATGGTGCTTAATCTTTTTGGTGCTGAAATAGACTACCAGTGTGATGATGATCAAAGGAAGCACAAAGATCAGATTGTAGTATAAGAGGATCGGCATGGCTGCCCAACGCGTAGTTTTTTCAGCCAGCAGTCCCAAAATAACTAGATATGGTCCTCCAGTACAAGGTAATTCAAATAAGCTAACTGCAAAGCCCATGATGAAAGCTCCTGCAGGAGAGGTAACATTACTGAGCATCTTTTTCAATCTTGGTCTCCACTTAAGCGGAATCTCCATCAACAATACTTTCCCATACCAGAAATATTCCTTGATATTGAGCAGGCCGATCAAAATAGCAATGACTCCAATTGTTTTGTAGAAGTAATAGCTTAATCCCGTAACTCTCAGGGCAGCTAGTATTCCTATTCCAAATAAGAAGTAGGAGACATAAATAGAAAAGATGAACGCCAGGCCCGTCCAAAGCAGCCTTTTTCTGATATCTGCTGCTGAGAGCAAAGCTCCCAGCATGATCAGCAGCACTGCAATGGCACAGGGATTGATGCTGTCCACAATTGCCGCCCCGGTAACAGTAAGAAAAGTTAAGGTCTTGATGAGCAGTTTAGGTGAATTTTCGCCGATCACTCCAATTGTCTCATCCTTTTCAAGGGAAGGGCAGGAAACAGCCTCATTGCTCAAGATGGCATTCTCCAGATAATTCATAATTGGTTTATCGCCGACAAAATAACTTTGCTGGTAAAAGATCACCGGCACACCCTGTTTTTCTAAGGGCACATCATAAGCTTCAAAATACTGCTGGAGATCATAGAGGTTTGTCCTATTGTAATAGACCTCAAAGTTATGGATCTGCAGTTCTGGGTATTGTTGTTGGAGATCTTTGAGGTAGATACTGGTCGCTCCACAATGAGGACAGCCTTCTCCATAGAAGTAATATAAACAGTCATTCTCCACGGCTGCGGCCAGGCTTATTGACAGGATAAACACTAACAGCAGCAACAGACCTCTTTTTGACATATATTTGCTATAACAAAATAGTTTATAAAGTTTTTTGATTTACTCAGCTTATGTCTAAATATTCTTCACCCGTGCATCTGGATGATGAATCAAAGATATCTTTTATTAAGGGAAATATCATCCCTCAACCGAATGGTATCTGTTTAGAGGAGATTCTGGATCTAGCTGATCAATATCAAGATGATCTGATCCTGGATATTCTGGCGCAGGCTGCCAGTAAAGGAAAGCTTGATCAGTATTATTCTATCCTCAAGGAAAATTGTCCTAGAAAGGATGAGAAATTTTTCTCACAGCTGTATCAGGATCTGAAGAGATGATCAGCTCTTCTCCATTCCTTTAGTAAAAGACACTCTCTTGAACTCTTTGATCATCAACATGAACTTGTAATACTTAAGATCTTCACCCAAAAACTGTCTGATCTTCTGAAGAATCTCTTCTAATTGCTGGGGCGTCTCACAGGAGATCTGCACCCTCAAATCCCATTCACCGATAATCCGTTCAGCGAAAGTGATGTTAGGCACAGACTGCAAAAATGTCCTGATCTGGCTTTCTTTTTGAGAGGAGTAATTGTTGATCTTGAACAGCACAGAGTATAACAGATAGTTGAGTTTGGATAGATCAACAACTGCCTGAAATTTCTTGATCACTCCTTCTTTTTTCAAGCGCCTGATCCTTTTGTTAGTGGCATCTGCAGACAGACCAATCTGTTGAGCTAGTTTGACTACTGAGCCACGGCCATCAGTGGAAAGGTGTTTTAGCAACAGAGAGTCCTTTTCATCAATAGTTGCCAGGGGAACGGGTTTGGAAGAAGGCAGATCCAGCTCTTGATTCTTTTTCGGCAGCAGGAAATCAAGATTTTCCGGGACGAGAAGATTGATTACTAATGCCAAGTTGTAATTCCTGAGCATCTTTCCACAGAAGCTGTCAATCTCGTCAATGATCCGAGCCAGTTCTTTCGGGTTTCTGGAGACGATGATAGTTTGGATATCAAAATCTCCTCCGCATTTCAAGACCCATTTGATGAACGGATGTTCTCCTAAGAATTTGATGATTCTCTCCTCATCTTCTTTAGTATAATTTTGCAGCTGTAGAAGCAGTAGATAAGCATTGAAACCTAAAACTGAGTCATTGATGATAGTTATATAGCTGTTGATCAGACCGCTTTTGGCTAATCTTTTGATACGGTAATCAGTAACTTCCCGAGAACTGTTGATCTGAGTACCGATCGCTTTAGAAGTCATCCGGGCATCTTTGTTCAACAGGCGCAGGATCTCTTTATCTTTATTATCAACTTTAAACTGATTGGAATTGTTGATTTCTTTTTCCATAATTTTACAAAATCATCATTATTTATAAATTTTTCTTAATAATATAAATTAATTGCTGTAGGACTTTCTAAGCAAACCATCAGCAAATTCAATTTCCTGGGCTGTGTCCTGGATGTTTTCCTCAATCTTTCTCATCTCATAGACCATCCCAGCCCTTATTTCATACAGGCTTAAGAGTGTTTCCTGGTCCTTGTTGTTGCCTAAGATCTTTTTATCAATTCCTTTCAAACCAGTCTCCAGGAGTGCATAATCATTTTTAATACTATCTAGTTGGGAATTCAACTCATGTTTGTAATTCAGTTGAGCTATGTAAGCAGGATTCTGCAGCTGCTTTATTTCAGCTTGAGCTTCTTTCATCTGAGAAGAGATATCAGTGGATAATCTTTCGGTCTGTTGGACGTTCTCTCCAACCCTTTGATGGGCAGCATACATATCATGATAAGCATTAGCAACTTTGACCAGTAATCCAGATTCTCCTTTGCTCTGCTCTAAATGCTGATAGGCATTCTCCAAACTCTTTAATTCAGTTTCCAAAAAAGAATGGTCAGCTACATAGGTTTCCAGAGTTTTTCTTATTGTCTGCTCTCGTTCATAAAGATCGGAAAGCCTTTGAGCTGTTAGTTCTATTCCGCTCTCCTGTTCCTGTGTTTCTTGTAAGTTATGGTTTAACATTTGATTTACCTAAGATATACTATGTCTGGGAATATACTTAAAGATTTCCTTTAAATTTTTTACAAAAAATAGAAATTAAATAAAATACTCTTGATATAGTAAAATTTATCTATAATTTTTTAATATCTCCCCTATTTTATCCTCTAACTGTCGGATAACTAAGCTAGTAGTCAGCTTATTGTTAATAAATCTGTCGTAAGGACTGCAGGTGAAATAATAGATCAATTGAGGAACTCTATCATCTACATCAACCATCCTTTCTGAAATAGCCTTTTCAAATAGGCTGATCCACTGTCGGTTGTACTTATCAAGATTTTCTACACTCTTCTTCATATCCCGGACCACGGCCAGTTTGGACTTGCTCGGTCCGATGGATTTCTCAATATCTTTCAAAAACGTAGTCCTGACAAAGTATTTGTAATCTGGATCAAGCTTATTGATCTGATCCCTGATTGCTTTTTGTTCAGCAGAAACAAAGAGTGTGTCTGGTCGGGTGAAATATCTGGTTAACTCTTCTTTGAAGATATTCCTTAAGATTATACCAAAGGCATAGGTATCTGTGGAATAATTTGGATAAAATCCATTGTTGATGAAATCCTCATCAATGCTTCCAGGTGTGAAATTGATTGAGGGAGAGATTTCAGTGTGCTTAGTTTCACTGACTAGCCGGGAGATGCCGAAGTCAAATAATTTCAAGCAGTTTTTAGTGTAAATTGGCTCTTTTTGCAGATAGTTCCAGATCAAGTCAGGAAGCTCCTGCGGCTTCTCCAAGCCCTCGAACGATGGCGCTTGTTCTCCTACCTTACCCATAATATTCTCGGCCTTGATATCACTATGGGCGATTCCGGAGACCATCAGGGCTCCCTGCAATCTTAACAGCTGGTCAATTGTGGCATAGAAAGCAGCATCAAAACTCCCCTTGTATTCAGTTCTGATCTGCTCGAAGAAACTGGTAAAAGTCTGATCAAGAAGATCTGATACCACCATCTCTTTACGTTTATTAACAAATCTTGAACCTGCTAAGTTATTTAACCTTGGATCGATCTGTCGAGCCATCTTGTCTTCTATATAAAATGATTTTCTGATCAATACTTCCAGATCAGTATCTACATGTTCAGGAAGAATCTTTTTAACTACTCGACATCGAGGCTGAGAGATGAGATCTCCTTGCTGGTCCTGCTTGATATCCTCTTCAAAAATATTCACATATTTGAACACTTCTCCTAAACCTCCTTCTCCTAGACGGGACAGGCTGACTCTTTCTTCTTCATGTTGGCATCTATGCCACAGCACATAAAGTCCGTCGTCTGCCAATAAGGGCTCTTCTAATAGGTGAAGATGGTCCTTTTTGCTTACTACTAACAGTGCTGAACGCGTTTCTTGGCCATATTTGATCTCCATCTCAGTTAGAGGAATACCTCTCAGCTTTGCGCACTGATATGCTTCTTGAGGATAGAATAGAAAGATATCTTCCATCTTGATTTTCTCTAAAAGATTTTTTTTTGAGCTGTTCAGTTCTGGAAATTTTCCTTTATAGACTTGGAATACTGGGCTAATCGTGCCGATCTCCTCCTCAGCGAGGTATCTGTCCGGATAAAGCAGCCTTTGCAGCCGGCTTTCTTTTTCTGCACCAGGATCAAAGAAATGCACCAATCTCCTGTCTGCATAGATCTCTTTGAGATCGGTTATGGTCTGGGCAGCAGCGGTCTCTCTCTGTAGTTCTTGTTCCCAGTTTATTGGCCGAAGAGTTATCTCTGAATTTGTCAGATCTTTTTTTTCGCTGCTGATCTTAAGCTCTCTAGCCCTAGCAGCAATCAATTCTTCTAATGTATCATATCCAGCAAATTTGACCATACTTTTATTACTGCTAGGTAGTATTTATAAATTTTCCCATTAAATTTTTAAACCACTGAACAAATTCAGATACTATGTTACAAATCGCCCAGGGTGCAGAAGCCGTACTTTATCATGATAAAGGTAGAATTTTGAAAGAAAGACTGAGCAAAAGCTATCGTCTGCCACAGATTGATGAAAGCTTACGTAAATTCAGAACCAGACGTGAGGCTAAAGTTTTAGGTAAGTTAGCTGAACTGAATTTTCCCGCTCCCAAACTGCACGAATTTTGTGATAAGAGGATGAGCATTTTCATGGATTTTGTTCCCGGAGAGCAGATCAAAGACCTGATCGAAGAAGACCATCTGGTTTTGGCTGAGGAGATCGGCAAGAAAGTCGCCTTGCTGCACTCATCTGATATTATCCATGGTGATCTGACCACATCCAATATGATCAAGCATGAAGAGACTGGTGAACTTAACCTGATTGATTTTGGGTTGTCTTTTTTCTCAGATAGAGCAGAAGACAAAGCTGTGGATTTGTTTTTGCTGGATCGGGCTTTGGAAAGCAAACATTATTTGATCTATCCAGAGGTATTTGAGCAGGTTCTGAAAAGCTATCAGGAGAATTACCCAGAAGCAGTTGCTGTCCTGGAAAGATTTGAGATTGTTAAAGGCCGTGGTAGGAATAAGAATAAGTAGTAACCACTTCTTAGTGGTAAAATAAACGAAAGATTTAAAAACTATTTCTCTCTTTAGTATGTATGGATCTGGAAGACACTATCGAAACAAGATACAGACGGATGAGTGA
>JBDREV010000036.1:0-5734 GCA_043819375.1 Candidatus Woesearchaeota archaeon | reverse complement strand
TGCCGCTGGCAAAGACAAACATCTTGCCTGTTCCTTTTTGAATTTGTGTTCCACAAAAACTGCATTTTGGCATGTTTAGACCTCCTTACTTCTTTTTTCCGCCCCTTCTTCCACCGCCAAGTTTCTGTGCCTCTATCTCTGTTTCTAACAGCATCAGCATATCTCCTAGCTTTACCGGGCCGCGGACATTTCTCCTGATTGTCTTGTTCTTATCTCTTCCATCCAAGATTTGGCATAATACTTGAGTAATATCTCCCCTTGTTCCGGCGCGGGCGATGATCTCTTTTACTTCTGCAGGGATTCCATCAGGAAATCTAATCTCACCTTCAATCTTCACTTCGTCATCCTTGCCTTTCTTCCCCATCATTTTTTTTGCCATAGTTTATTATCCTCCTTGGGGAAGCTTACTCTTCCTTTTCCTCTGCAGGTTGTTCCTCTTCCTTAACTTCAGCCTTCTTTTCTTCTTTAGGTTCAGCTTTCTTCTCTTCCTTGACTTCTTCCTTTTTAGGTTCTGCCTTTTTCTCTTCCTTCTCTTTTACAGGTTTTTCTTCTTTCTTAGGTGCTGGCTTCTTCTCTTCTTTAGGTGCAGCATTTTTATAGAGTGATTCTATGCCTGATTTAGCATCTCCTTCTCTGACTACTGCTACAGCAGATGTGCCCACACTCAGGCCTGCTGCTGCTCCCAGACTTTCTTTGCTGCCAACTTCCATACAGAAGACATTCTTCTCTTTGCAAAGCAAAGGCAGGTGCATCACAACTTCTTTAGGATTAACATCTTTTGCATAGACCACTAATTTTGCGTCTCCTTTCTCAATTGCTTTAGTAGCTTCATTTGCTCCTTTCCTGATCTTCCCAGTATCTCGGGCGATCTCAACTAATTCCAAAACTTTTGCTTCATCAGCCATATTAAAAACCTCCGTTAATAGACCCAGAATCTGATAACCTCATCAGTGTACTGATTCATAGGTGTTTATGGTTAAAACTTTCCCCGTTTTATAAAGTTTACTAAGAAGTTAATTGTAATTTTTTATTACGCTGGCGATCCAGACAGGCAATGATCTCTTCCCCTTCTTCTTGAAAATGTTGGGCATCATAATTCTTACAGTAAGATTCAGTCAATTTTTTCTCTTCGACAAAACATACCAACTCATTCAAAGAAGAAAGCACTAAATCCGCAGGACAACCTTGATCCCCCACAGCAACAGTGAATACTCCTTTACGGGAATTCTTTTCAGCATAACTAATCAGAGATTCATGACCTGCTCCAGCTAAAAGTGCATCCACCCCATGCCCAGTGTTATAATAAGACATTGCTCCTATCGGATCAATCTCACAATGAACATCAAAACCTTGATTTTTCAGCTCTCTTCCGATTATCGCGGCTAGATGGCTGTCTTCTTTGCTTAAGACTAGTAGCACATTTTTAGGTTCATAGACTTTTTTAAGCGGTTTTGCTTCCATCTATTCTAAAAGGGGGGCTGGTTTAAAAATCTTTTGGTATTTTTACCACTCACCAGTTTTAACAATCATTGTTTTAGAATTTTAATAAAATCATCCTTATCAAACTCTGGAAAGTCTTTTTTGGTGAAAATTCTTCTGGCTCCCACACAATCCCAAAGGAAAAAAGAGTCCATCTTGCTGTCCCGATTCTTAATCATCAGATCAGGGGCAATGAAATAAGAGGAATAAAGATTCTCTTTGACAATCTCTTTAGTGATATTGTCAGCGCTTAACTTTCCGGCCATCAATTGTCTGGCAATAATCTTGAAAGAATCAAGGATCTCTTCCTGACCGTCATAATTGATGCAGAAATTAAGGAAGAAATGATCATAATCCTTGGTACAGCTGGCTAAACTCTTTAATGGTTCTAACACCTCAGAAGGTAAGTCATACCATTTGCCCAGCAAGGTTATTCTAAGTTTATGTTTAGTAATCTGTTCCCATAGCTCCTTGCTGCTGACAAAATCTTTCAGGGCTTTCAGCAGTTCAGGATTCTTCTCCCCTAAAGGCAGGATCAAGAAACTAAGAATAGGAATTTTTTCCTCCACCTGCACCTGCATCAATTCTTTTATTCTAGAGAAGCTTTTTAGGTAGCCGTCTTCCAAACTTACTTTGTTCTTTTCACACCAGGTCTTTGTTCCTTTAGTATCTATAGCTACATGCAGGTATCTGGTCTTAGATTCTTCTTTTCTTTTCAGGAAATCGAACATGAGATGATGATTGGGTTCAGGTTTTTTAAAGATTGTTGAAGAGGAGAAGTATATTGACTAGATAGTAAAAACAAAAAGAATATAAACATAAACATAATTACCAAAAACCATGTCAAAAGAAGGAAGAGATGTCAAGGCAGCTGAACAGGAGTTTATGGAACTTTTTAAGTCTGAACATCCTAACACAAAACCAGCTGAAGTAAAAAAAGAGCAGAAAGGCTTCTTATCGGGATTCCTAAGATCTTATCACCGCGTGGATAGATGGACCAAGGGGTCTGGTGCTAGTGTCTTTGACTTAAGAAATTTTACTATTGAGGGCCGTAATGCTATGTTTTATGCTGTTCATCCCCAAACGGATGAAGACAAAAAGCTGGAGTCCTTTAATCTGGGTCAGTCTTTGGGATATATTCTCGGTGTGGTGGAACTGGGCTTAACTGCTGAAAATTATGGAAAGAGACCTCACCCCTGGAGCCAGGGTAATCCAAGCCATCCAAACCACGAGGAAGATGCAAAGCTTATCGCCCAGATTTTAGCCGGCATGGAAGATACCGCGAAAATGATGAAACAGTTGGGTAAGAAGGTCAGAACTTCCTTCCTGAAAAGAAGGGTGTTGGCGATGAGCAGAAACAAAAAACTTACTGAAGAGCAAAAAGAGCTTATTGCCAAGATTGCCGCAATATTTGTATAAGGTTAGTTGTTATCTAACTTTTTTGAGATTTATTGAACAAAGCTAGATTCAAACACAATAATCTATATAAACCTTCAAATTCTCAAAAACAGATGCGCTTTGCCCATCTAGCAGATGCCCACCTGGGCTCTTGGAGAGATCTGAAGATGAGAGATCTCTCTACCCAAACTTTCCTCAAGACTATTGATGACTGCATCAATAAAAGAGTTGATTTCATCATCTTTTCTGGGGACCTCTTCAACACCTCCCTGCCGTCTTTAGATATCCTTAAGATAGTAACTAAGAAACTTAAGCAGCTCCAGCAGCAAGATATTCCTTTCTATGCTATTCCTGGATCACATGATTTCTCTCCTTCAGGAAAGACTATGATTGATGTCTTAGAAAATGCGGGATTACTGGTCAATGTCTGCAAGGGTTCTGTTGATCCGGAAACTAAACAGTTGAATCTCAAATTTACGATTGACCAAAAGACCGGAGCAAAATTAACCGGTCTGCTGGGCAAGAGAGGTATGCTAGACAGGATATACTATGAAAATCTAAATCTAGAGCTGTTAGAAAAAGAGCCTGGACAGAAACTCTTTCTTTTCCACACTACATTAACGGAACTGAAGCCCAAGCATCTGGAGAAGATCGAATCACAGCCCTTGACTTTCCTGCCCAAGAATTTTGCTTATTACGCCGGAGGTCATATCCATCACAAGACCCTAATCAAACAAGAAGGTTACGGAACTTTCACTTATCCAGGAGCCTTGTTTCCTAATAGCTTTCAGGAATTAGAAAAATATTCTCACGGAGGATATTACTTAGTCGAAGATGAGAAGATTCAATGGATTCCTGTTAAAATCATGGAGCATCTGCCCATCCTTCTGGACTGTGCCCACAAGCCACCAGAACTGATCACTTTTGATATCATCAATCCTTTGAACCATAAAGATTTGACTGATACGTTAATCACTATCCGGCTGTCGGGGAAGTTGGACAAGGGAAAAACTTCCGACATCGATTTCAAGAGAATCTTTGAACAGCTCTATCAACAAGGCGCTTATTTTGTGATGAAGAACACTTCTCAATTAACTTCAGCAGAGTTTGAAGAGATCAAGATTGAGTCTGTCACTCCAGAACAGATGGAAGAGAGCATCATCAAGGAGCATCTGCAGCAGATCAAACTCTTTGACAAGGAGACAGAATTCCAGCTCACTAAAATCTTACTTCAGACTATGAATACAGACAAAAATGAAGGAGAGACGATCAAGGATTTCCAGCAGAGGATTGAAGAGGAATTGAATGAGATTCTCAGTCTGAAGGAAGAGATGACGTGAAGAAAAAAGAGAATATAAAAAAACAAGAATTAATTTTTCTTTTCCCAAAAAAGATAGATCAAGATTGCTCCGACCACAATCACCCCTAAGATCATCCACGGCCAGAGCATCCTGCCTTCTTCTTCCAACTGCCCAGCAATCACTGCTCCAGTAAGTTCATTTCCTCCAGGCGCTGCTTCAGGAATCGCTTCTGCAGTTACTTCCTCCGCTAAAACATTCTCTGGAACTGCTTGCGTGACCATCAGTTCAGAAATGCTCTTTATTGTCAATTGGGAGTTATTGCCAGTGAAATTAATCTCACCCACAGTCACTGCCACATCATAATAATTGTCGCCAGTCAGTTCAAATTTACCTATCTGCCCGCTCAGCAGAAACAGTTCCTGTGAACCAGAAGAGATTTTCACACTTCCTGAATTAACTTCCTTCAAAGTCACATAATACTCGGTCTCGCTTAACATAACTTTGAACTTGTCTCCGGCCTTGAGCTTTTCAGCATATCCTGCCTGCAGCTGTTCCCCAGTAAGTGTATAAGTTGCCGCAAAGGAGCCTCCTCCGCCACCTCCTCCGCCAGAACTTCCTCCAGAGGGAGTTGAAGATGTAGTGGTTGTCACTTTATATGTCGAAAACCCAAGCGTCGTCGGTATCTTACATGTCAGGGTTGTAGCAGTTGAAGTACATTCCAGATAAGTGGTTACATCTGTACAGCCAGTCACCCCATCTTCATCACAGTGATAGATTACTGGACTGGTTCCACTGATTGTCCAGATGATCTCCACCCAATCAACACTCAGATCAGATAAAAGCTGATTCCACTTGCTGGAAGGCATTCCTACAAGATTACTGCTGGCACTGCAGATAAAATCACTAAAATCAATAGTCTTAGCGGATTTGATATCCACACCAACTAATGTCAAAGAATAACCTGCATCCGAACATTCTACAGTCACATTAATATTTTTGGTGGCACTTGAGTTGACCTGTTGGGCATAACTTTGACCTCCCTGTGCCCAAGGCGTCTTCACTGTAAATCCGCTGGGAGGGGTCATGTCAAAGAAAAATGACTGCATGGTTGTCTTCGTGGTAAAATTAGAACAGGCGCTCACTGCACAGTTTCCGCTAGGATCACACACTTTATACTTGTAATAATAAGTAGTACTATTATTCAAGTCGTATCCTAACTGGTAATAGTTCATATTAAAGTTATCGATGGGTGCATCATGCCACAGTTTATAATCATCGTAACTGCACCAATCCCCAGTACAATAAGCGTCTCCGATATCATAGATTGTCTTGTTCAGCTGAGTACATCCAGAATTATTGTAGTAGAAGAACACAGTGCCATTAGCTGGTTCATTAGTGTCAAACTTGACAAAAGCTCCGTCATGAAAAGTTTCTACCTTTTGGAAGATTACATTAGGTGAAGTCGTGTCACTTCCAGAACTGGTAAATCCAAAGTTCCCACTACACATGGGTGTGTAAGTACACATAGGATCATTGCAATCCACTAAGCTATCAGC
>JBDREV010000035.1:0-5446 GCA_043819375.1 Candidatus Woesearchaeota archaeon | reverse complement strand
AAGACAAAATGCTTCATAAATGGATTTCAAGGGCCATAGACGATTTGGAAGAAAATGCTTTTTGTGGCATCCAGATCTCAAAAAAACTTATTCCCAGGGAATATGTCGAAAAGTATCAAATTGATAACTTATGGAAGTATGATCTACCGAAAGGATGGAGGTTAGTCTATTCTGTAGCTAATGATAATATCTCTATTATTTCTATTGTCTTAGAATGGTTTGATCACAAAAAATACGAACAGAGGTTCAAATACTGATGTTAAAACGACTAGAAGGAAAAAGACCAAAATATTATGAAGCCATCCTCCAGTTGAGAGACTTTGAAAAGGAAGTGGAACAGTTTGTAAAAAAAGAGATTGACCGGGAAGATGCTCGTGTAGCTAAGGTAAAATCTGTGAGAGGCGGTCTGGATTATTACCTGGCAGACAAGAATTTTACTAAAAACTTAGGGAAAAAATTAGTGGATAAATTTGGGGGAGAATACATTGTCACTGGCAGCTTATGGGGAAAGAAAGATGGCAGAGACGTCTACCGAACCACCGTATTATTCCGCTGCTTTGCATTTAAGAAAGGAGATCTGGTAGAGTATGAAGGGGAACAGTACTATATCAAAATACTTACCCAAAAAGAGATTGTGCTTCAGCATCAGAAAAGCGGAGAAAAGGTCAGAGTCAGATATAAAGAGATGAAGAGGATCAGGAAGGTCGCTTAGTTCTCATTAATTTCTTTAATTTGGGCATTTTCTGTTTGGTGGCCTCTTCGCCTAACTTCACCAACTTATCAACCTGATCAAACTCAGTCCAGGTAGAATGTTTGAATTTGGGAAGGATCAGGATGTCAATAGGTGCATTCTTCAGCTTCTCTTTGGCAAAGTTATTGTACATGATGTTAGTTGACTCGTAGATGATCCCCACTAGAGGGAGATACTCTTTTTTGGCCATATGATCCATAATCTTTTTGGGATTAAAAACCCGATCAAACAGCTTTTGCATCAGTCTATCCACAAACTTAGGGAATCTGCTGAAAGTCAGATAGCTTTTGACGTTGAGCAGCTCTTCAGCGATGAATTTTTCCTTCAACTCATCTGTGAGCGTCCTTTCCTCCACCTGTGGAGGCTTGGCAGTGGTGTATCTTTGAAAAAGATCCACAGCGATTATGATGTCTGCCCCCATCTCTTTAACCACATCATAAGGAGTAGGATCAGCAAGAACTCCATCAACATAACGATGTTTTCCAATGATCACTGGAGCGAAGATCCCAGGAATAGCACTGGAAGCATGCACTGCCCTAGCCACATTGCCTTTGCTGAAAACAACTTTTTTCTTGGTGTCAAGATTGACAGATACTGCCCTGAAAGGTATCTGTAACTCGCTGAATTTTTTGTTCCCGATGACTTTCTTGATTTCACTTTCGATGAAATAACCCTCAATTATACCTTGTCCGGGGATAGTAAAATCAATGCTATTCTTCCAGTCTGTGGTTTTGAAAAGCTCTTCAATCTGTTCAGGAGTATGCCCGGCCGCATAAAGTGCTCCAATGATTGAGCCCATCGAAGTTCCGGCGATATAATCTGGATAGATCTTGTTTTTATGCAGAACTTTAAGTACACCGATATGACAAAGGCCGCGGGCAGATCCTCCTCCCAAAGCCAGGCCGATCTTAGGTCTTGATCCCATTTTCTCTTTTTTTCTTATAGCTGTCTACCAGATTTATTAAATCTTCGGAGTTTATCTGCTTTTCCAAGTCTTCTAGATCAGCTAAAACAAAATGGGTGTTTTCTTTGACAATTCTCTTGATTTTGAAAGTAGTGAAATCTTTTTTGACCCGACTATTGAATTTTTTCTCAGAGACCAATAATATCTGCTTATTCTTGAGGAGATCAAGAACTTTTTCAGAGTAGATCTGAGGATTATTGACAAATAGAATGTCCTTCTCAGCGATATCCAAAAGCCTGCTCTTTTCAGAAAATTCCTGCTGGCCCAGATTATCAATCCTCTTCAAGAGTTGGTGTCTAGGAATCTTAGCAATGAAGGAGTGTAAACTAATAATCTCTTTCCGAAGAGAATTGACAATATCCCTTTCTTGTTTGAACTGATACGAAAGGTCTTTGATGCGGTCTTCCTTGAATTTCAAGAGCTGATCAATCTTATGATCAGAGCGATTAAGTTTTTTAGCCAAAAAAAGATTGCTCTGCTTAAGTTGGGAGATGTTCCCCCTTATTTTTCTGGCCTGTTGGACCAGGAGATAATTTTCTTTTTTCGATTGATCATACTTCTCAAACAATTTCAGAAAATCAGTCTTACTGATCTGTTTGTTCTCAATGACTTTCTGGAAAACTTGGTTCTCCTCAGTAGGTCTGGTGAGGATCTCTTTAGCCAACTGGAGATGGAGATTTTGCTTGAGGATTAGTGTGGTAAAGCGATTTCTGTATTTCTCTAAACCTTCTGCCCTGATAAAAGTATCAATCTTGTTGAGGGTTGATTTTGTTTTTTTATAGGCATAGGCCGCTGCAGCCAGAGAATCAAGCTCGTGATTATTATTCACTTTTTCATAGGTCTGGATCAGCTCCCGTTTCTCCTGTCTCTGCAGGTCCTGCGAAGGTGCGAACAGCACCGTTCCCAAGCTGGCGGAGAAATCCTGGACAAAAGAAGGTGTCTTGCCTTTATCGGAACAGGTGATCAACGGCTGCGAGATCTCAATGATTCTGGAAATTGTTTGAGAGAGAGATAATTCTTTAGCAGAAAATGAGCCCAGAAAATTTCCGTTGAGGTCAAGGAGAGCATAAGCAGTAGTAGTTCCAGGATCAAGTCCAACAATAACTAGCGGCTTTTCCATGTAGTAAGTTTTAAATAAAGCAAATTTTTTATTATCCTGATGAAAAGGGGTTTGTATTTAATAATTTTTATCTTTCTGCTGGCTCCTGCCTTTGCTGTTGATCAGGAAATTGTGAGCAAGATCAACCATCTGGAACTACTGGCCGTAAAAGAGATTGATGGAGAATTTGTCGGCAGCATCGCTGATCTTTATCTAGAGATGAAAGAAGGTTCTGGGAGAGTTTTTCTGGAAACGTATCCTTTGACTAAGATGGATACACAGATCTCTACCCGATTTGCCAAAGAGATGGCCTGTGATTACTTTGACTTAAGATGTGAAGATTATGATTTCATCTATACCATCAAAGCTAAATCAGATATTGTCGGTGGGCCCTCAGCAGGAGCAGCTATCACTGCCCTGACTACAGTCAGTCTCTTGAAACTAGAGCTGGATGGAAAGACCACGATCACAGGTACAATTAATTCAGGAGGTATTATCGGTCCGGTAGGAGGAGTGAAAGAGAAACTAGAAGCGGCCGCTCAGAATGGTATTACTCAAGTGCTAATCGCCAAAGGCAGTGCTGTCTATACTGATGATGATAATGAGACTGTAGACTTGATCAAGTATGGCCGTGAAAATCTAAGCATGGAAGTAGTTGAAGTAGGAGACTTGAACGAAGTGCTGTTTTATCTGACTGGAAAGAAGATCAAAGAAGATAGTTATAACGTTGAGATCAACAAGGATTATCAAGAGACTATGAAAAAAGTGAGCGAATTGTTATGTGAACGCACAACTTCCTTAGAAAAAGAATTACCTAAATTAAATGAAAGCGAACTGGAATTGATCAAGACCAAGAAAGAGCAGGCAGCTAATTCTTCGAACCAGGGAGATGATTACTCGGCAGCCAGCTTCTGTTTTGGGGCAAATATTATCATCAATGAATTAATTATTCGACAGCAAAATCTGACTGAAGAAGAACTAGAACCAAGACTAAAAAAGCTTAGACAGCAAGTCATTCTCTTGGAAGAAAAATTGGAAAAACAAGAGATTGAGACAATCTCTGATCTGCAGACTATGATGATCGTCAAATCCAGACTGCATGAAGTTGAAACACGAACTGAAAATTTTAATGAAAGTGAAAATAGAGAATATATCCTCGCTTATGGAGAGGAAAGGCTCTTTTCAGCAGTGGCCTGGATGTATTTCTTTGGGATGGAAGGAAAAGAGTTTGTCCTTAACCAGGCCAGGCTAAGAGATTCCTGCCTGCAGAAGATTGCTGAAAGCAGAGAGAGATACCAATATGTGGAGATCATCTTCAAAGGTTTTGATACTGATCATATCAACGAGAAGATTGAAGGGGCCGCAGCTAAGTATGAAGAAAGTGATTACGAATTGTGTCTGATTGAAGCTGCTCAGGCCAAAGCAGAAGCTGATACCATCTTAAGTGCGATGGGTCTGAGTGAGGAAAGCCTGGACAGCTTTCTGGAAAGCAAATCTAAAGCAGTAGAGAAGATCATCTCTGAGAATAGTCAGGAAGGTGTCTTTCCGATCTTAGGTTATTCATATTATCAGTATGCTAATTCTCTCAAAGCTACAGAACAAAGCTCAGCTTTGCTTTACTTTGAATACGCTTTAGAGATGAGCGATCTGGATATTTATTTTAAAGAGAAAAAAGTAGATTTAGTAAGCCGGCCTATCTGGGGAATTGAACAGAAAGAATGGCTCTATTTCATCAGCGGCTTTTTCTTAGGAGCCTTGACAATCTGGCTGTTGGCTGTAATTCTCAGCAGAAAATTAGTTAAATATAGATTCTTCAGGAGGAGATAGTGATTATAAAACCCCTGCAAGATCCGAAGACCTTGCTGGGGAAAAAGAGGTGATAGATGTAAATACTCTAGAGTGGTACTTATATATAAATCTTTCGGTCGTTTTAGTATCCTAAAGTAGTAAAACCAAAAGATTTAAAAAGTAATTCTGGGAGTTTAATCTATCTAAAAATGACTGAAAATTGCTATGTTTGTGAAGGAAAGGGTAGTTTTTTGCATCTAAACAGACTGATCTGCAAAAAGTGTTTCCTTAGAACTATTGAGAAAAGAGTAAAAAAGCATCTGGGAAGAAGATTGTTCAAAAAGGATGATCAGGTCCTTGTAGTTGGTGAAGTTGAAAGAGAACTGCTGGAAAGCGCAGTCAAAGAGATGCCGCTGCAAATTGTGGCCAAGAAGAAGCTGCCTAAAAAAGTGAAAGGTGTTGATTTTATTGTCATCGGGAAGACATTAGATGAGCTTGATGGCGAATTCCTCAAGGATTTGTTTCAAGGAAGAATAGGCATAAGTAAAAAGGCCGAAGAGAAGATTAAAATGTTCAACATTCTAGAGCCGTTAACAGATGAAGAAGTAAAGATCTATGCGGGAATTAAGAAAATCAAAGTGGAAATAAAGGATAGAAAAGAACCACTAAAACTTTTTGAAGAATATAAAGAGCTGAAATACAACTTATATAATACTATCAAAGAATTAAGAGGATTTTGAATTGTGTAGGTTCAATGGATTTGTCACCCCCTTTTAATCCGCAAGGATTAATCGGGGTGTATGAAACTGAAAAATCCATTGATCATAAACGATTTGAGGAAATT
>JBDREV010000034.1:0-4690 GCA_043819375.1 Candidatus Woesearchaeota archaeon | reverse complement strand
GCCAAAGAAAGATTCAACAAACATAAAGTGCTTCTCTCTCAATCTAAGGATACTGCTGAAAAGATCTCTTTACTTGATCTATGTCCTACTTGCCTGCAGCAAGTTCCCAAACAGCACAAAGATGAGATTTTTACTCAGCATCAGAAAAATAGGAATGATGCTGAAGCCAAACTCAAAGAGTTTGAACAGAAGAAGAATATTCTCCAAACACAATTTATCGAGCTGAACCAGCAGCTGGAAGCTCTGCTCAAAAAAGAACAGCTGCAGTCAAGAATCAAGGCAGAGCTAGATTACTTACAGGAAAAAAAAGAGCTGCTTGCCAAGAAAAAGGAACATCTGCAGGAGATTGCCAAAGAAAATAATCAGCTGATCAAAGAGTTGGGAAATTTTAAACCAGAAGAGATTGAGCTCATCAAGCAAAAAATTAACGAGAAACAAGAAGCAGTTCAACAGCTTATCCAGAAAGAGGAACTGGAACAGAATCTTGCTGATTCGAGTAAAGATTTACAGGATATCACTGTCCAGCTTAGCAGGTGTTCTCAAGAAGAACAAGACTTGCAGGAGCAGTTTTCCAGAAATCTGGAGAAAAACCAGGAGATCAAACAGCAGCAGATTAAGCTGGAAGAAAAGCTGGAAAATGAAAAAGCACTGCTTTCAGAAAAGGCTATGCTTCAGACTAAAATCAGTTCTATCCAACAGCAGATTGAAACTCTTCTCAAAGAGATCGAACAGCTCAGCAGATTTAGGTCGCAATTGGTCAGGCTTAATGAAACCCACCATTGGCTGGAAGGATTTATAGTCAGACTTACTTACACCATCGAAAAACAAGTGATGCTGCGCATCCATCATCTTTTCAATAACTTTTTCCAGGAATGGTTTTCTATCTTACTTGAAGATGAGAATTTTACCGCCAGGATAGACGATTCTTTCACTCCTCTGATCGAACAGAATGGCTATGAGATCTCTTTCCCTAATCTTTCTGGAGGGGAAAGGACTGCTGCTTCTTTAGCCTACCGCCTAGCTCTTAACAGAGTGATCAATGATCTGGTCCAGGAGATCAAGACCAAAGACCTGCTGATTCTTGACGAGCCTACAGACGGCTTTTCTTCAGAACAATTAGATAGAATCAGGGAAGTACTAGACAGATTAAACCTAAGACAAATGCTAATCGTCTCCCATGAATCAAAGATAGAAAGCTTTGTGGAGAATGTGGTGAGGATCAGAAAAGAAGAAAATGAAAGCAAGATTTCTTAATCATTGGTAAGCTTTCCACTTAGCAGCATCTTCCGCCATCTGGCTGCGGTGCAGTTTAGTCAACATCACCAGAGCAGAGTAATGATAGGGTAAGAATTCTTTGATTGAATGTGTCAAACCATTGATCTCAGGAGTACAAAGGGGATTGTCCAGCTGATCAGGGTATGGATCACCCATCACAATCGCTTTCGAACCAGGACCAACCCGAGTAATAATCGTCTTCATCTCATAGGGAGTGAAATTCTGAGCTTCATCAATCAGTAAAAGAGTATCATGAAAAGAACGTCCCCGCAAAAAGCCAGAGTAAGTCAGCTCAATAACTTCAGAGTGAGGATTGAAATAACCCCCATTTATTTTTAGATCTTTTGAGCGCATTGTTTCAAAATCATTAGCAAATTTAGGATGTAGAAACATCTCTTCAAATTTTATCCCTTTCAGATCAGAGATTTTATGTGCATCTTCATATGAGCTTAGATGTCCTTTGATCTTGTCATATAATTTACCCGGAAGGAAACCGACTTCTCTTCTGCTTCCCCCCACTATTTCAAAAGGCTTCAATAAGATTATTCTTTCATATCTCCCGCCTTTCTTTTTCTCGTTCAGTCCTCTCCTTTTTCTCTCCTGCTCATCATACCAGAGTACATTATCAATAGAAGTAACATAACTAAGCACTGTCTTTCCTGAACCTGCACCACCACAAATGATGAATAATTCTACCTCTGGGGGGAGTAGACCATATTGTGTGGCCAAATACTGTTCCATATCTAAGGGTTTGATTCCTAAGATATTATCCACTATCCTAGATCCAATTTGGAGTCCCTTGCTTTTCTCAGTTCTATTCAACAGCTTAAGGTGAGGATCATCCATATCAATAATTCTTGTTGTGTCACGATTGTATATATATTCTCCGGAAACTCTGGCAAAATCCTGTTCTGTGAATCGGATGAACTGGTGAGTATACAATGGCCTGCCCAAGATCTCTTTAGCATCTTCCAGATTGATCTTGCCGCCATTCTCTTGCAATTTGGCAAAAAGCTCTTCGTTCCCTTCAATGATCCCTTCATGTGCAGTATCTGGACCAAACAGAAGAAATTTTGGATCTTCCACACTCATTCCTCTGCCCCCAAATTTCATATGGTATCTTGGTTTGGTAGTTATCAAAGTCGGTTGCGATTTCTCACAGTCAAAACTAGCCTTCAACTTTGCTTCCAACTCTGTGATCGAAAAATCATTAGTATCAATCAGGGGCTTGTCAACAGAACAGATATCTAATCCTTCAGAAAAATGATAGATTGCAATCCCTTCTAAAGAAAGGTCTGCAGGATAGCGCTTCTGGATCTTCTTTAAACTATCTAATGTATCTTTAGCTCCACTGCCTTGATACTGCTCTCCTTCCTTCTCCAGCCGATCTATCAAGGGCATTGGTGCAACAACAAGGTTCTTATTGCCATCTTTACCCTCCAAATTCTTGAAAACTTCCGGCCCACCTAACCTATAAACATCAGTAAATGGGACAAAAATCTCGTGATATTGTTTTTTTTGTTCTTCTCTCTTCTTTTTCATTTGCCCCCCTTGACAAAAAACCAGTCAATCAGATTGTAATCATGAATTAAGATATTCTTCTTTCCTTCCAGCGGACCATCTCTCATCACTTCGTTATATATGGCGACCCCATCCCTTTTTAGTCTATCTTCATAGCTTTTGGAATAGTATGTATACAATCGGGAGAAGATATTTTCCATCAATCGGCTTTGGGCGGATTCTCGGGGGAATGATTCAGTTCTAAACCAGGGATCCACCTTACTTTTAAGTTCACATAATTTATTGTAGTACTCTTTTTGTTTGGCATAATCAACTACCACTTCTAATCCTGAATGGATCTGCTTGACTTGTCCAAAGATTATCTCTTCTTGAGAATTAGAGTTAGTTCTAAAATCAAGCAGACTACCAAAAATAGAATAACCAATCATCCTACCTAAATCACGCTCTCGTTCTATCTGTAGTCCAAGCTGCTTAAACAAAGTAAACAGCTGACGTTCGTCTTCACGCCGATATCTGGATTTCAATGTATGAGTACTAGAGAATAGTAACTTTATAAATTATTCGTTTATGGTTGACTAGTTGCTCTTTCCCAAGCTTTGATGCTCACTGCAATCTGCTGATCATCAGGCTCTTTGGTAGTGATCTTCTGCAGCATCAGTCCCGGCCAGATCAGGATCTTCATCAGGAGATTTGTCCTGAACCGATCGCTTAACTTCAAAAATTCATAGCTGAAACCAGCGACGACAGGGATCAGCAGAAACTTCCAGAACAACCTCATCCAGCCAATCTCTAAAAAACTAAAAGTGATGATAGAAAAGATTAATACTATGAAAATGAATGATGTTCCACAACGAGTATGTAAGGTTGGATATTTCTTGACATTTTTTACGGTCACTTCTTCTCCTGCCTCATAGCAGTTGATCACCTTATGCTCTGCTCCATGATACTGGAAAAGTTTCTTCACCTCGCTGGAAAAGCTGATGATGCCTAAATAAGCGAGTAATAAACTTACTCTGATCAGCCCTTCCATCAGACTGAACCACAATCCTTTTCCAAACACAAATTTAGTAATCAAGTACGGGATTCCTAAAAAGAGAAACAGGCCGAGTGCAAAAGAGAACAAAAAAGTGAGCACCATCTCGCTGGTCTTGATCTTCTCTGCATCTTCCAAATTCTGATTGCTGCTCCAGATCAGAGCTTTGGTTCCTAAGATTAGGCTGTCCACCAAGGTGTAGATTCCTCTGATGATCGGGAGCTTGAATAATTTAGGCGGATCTTTTAATCTAGTTACTTTAATTTTAATCTTTTTTTCCTTGAGAATCATTACTGCAGTAGCTACTCGAGTTTTAGACCTCATCATTACTCCTTCAACTACTGCCTGCCCCCCGACGTTCTCCATAAAAAGCTAGGGAGCGAGGTAGTTTATATTTTTTACTTCTTTTAATAGTAAATTATAAAAATAATCAAGATTAAATACACCCCATGTTCAGATTTATCAGATGGAGAAAGTTCTATAAGTCAATCATGGGGGCAGAGTTAGGGTTAAGTGCCTATCAATTAAAAGCTGTTTTAAATTTGATTAAAATCAAAAAGATAACTACTAAAGAAGAATTGTTACGGGAATTATGGAGACAGGCGAAAACTTCTGGCTGGCAAGGTTCGGGAAAGGCACTGGAGGATAGCAAGGTCTATCTGGATATTCTGAAAGTGATCAAGGAAAAAATAACCAATCATGAAAATCCGTGAAAGCGGATTTTCGGGATACCAGAGATAGTGCCTTATCTCATCACCTTAAAAAAGGATTTTGGCACTATCTCTCAGTAAAATATTTAAATAAGAATAATTCCATTCAAATATTACGGGCTCGTAGCTCAGCTTGTTCAGAGCGAATGGC
>JBDREV010000033.1:0-8657 GCA_043819375.1 Candidatus Woesearchaeota archaeon | reverse complement strand
CTCATTTATACCGGAGATATAATCCCAACCACAATGTAACAGGAACAATCCCTTAACAGACTCAGGAGATTCCTGAATTGTTTCAAAAATACAAGGCCGGGGTGCACCAGTATACTTTGCTGCCTCCAATCCAGTAGATATTGCTGATTCTGCCAGTTTATTGATCAAATAGGATTTCCCACTATTGGGCCAGCCATAAATTGCCACCAAAATCGGGTGTGTCTTGGCTGATCCTATCACTCTTAAAGATTCCTTGATCCCTTCTTCCAATGTTAATTCTCGCTTCATAGGCTTCCAGACGTTATTTTTTTTATAAATTTTGCTGCAAAAACATAATATTTATAAAGCATAACGGAACTTTCTTAGTATCAAAAGAGAAGGTATCTATGACTAAAATAAATCGTCTGACCATTCATGGTTTCAAGAGTTTTGCCAATAAGACAGATGTATTGTTCGATAATGAGTTCAACTGTATTCTAGGTCCAAATGGTTCAGGGAAAAGCAATGTCAGCGATGCCATCTGTTTTGTTCTGGGTAGATTATCAGCTAAATCAATGCGGGCAGAAAAGGCGGCCAATCTTATTTTCAATGGTGGAAAAAAAAAGAGGCCAGCTGATAAAGGCACAGTAGAGATCGTTTTTGATAATACTACTAAGATCTTCCCTCATGAGCACGAAGAGGTTGTCATCTCCAGAACAATCACCAAAAAAGGCAGCAGTATCTATCGGATCAACAGTAAAAAACATACCCGCACCGAAGTTTTAGACTTCCTGGCTTCTGCTAAAGTCAATCCAGAAGGTTATAATATCATCCTGCAGGGAGACATCAACCGTTTTGTGGATATGGCTCCCCAGGAAAGAAGAAAGATCATCGAGGAGATCAGCGATGTCTCAATCTATGAAGAGAAAAAACATAAAGCTCTCCTGGAGATGGATAAGGTTGAGGAAAAGCTCAACAATGCAGAGATCATCCTCAAAGAAAGGAAAACTTACCTCAATGAACTGAAGAAAGACCGTGACCAGGCTCTTAAGTTTAAAGATCTCAAAGACAGGATCAATTCTAACAAAGCTACTTTCCTCCACCGTCAGATCAAAGAGAGGAGCAGATCCAAAGAGCAGTACGACTCTCAGGTATCAGAACATCAACGCAAGATCAAAGAGATAGAAGATAAGGTCAATGCCCTCAAAGAGCTGATCCTCAAGAACAAAGAAGAGATCAAAAGATTCAATCAGGAAATTGAAAGAAAGGGAGAAAAGGAGCAGATTGAAGTGCATCGCAAATTAGAAGATCTTAAAGTCAATCTGACTAAGGACAAGAGCAGGATTTCCACGCTTAAAGATGAACTGACCAAAATAACTCAGAGGAAGCTCCAGTTTAATGAAGAGCTGAAAGAGCATGAACAGAAGATCAAAGATTCAGAGAAGAACAAACAGGATCTGCAGAAGCAGCTGGACACAAAAGTAAAACAGCAGCAAGAGATTGAAGAAAAAATCAACCAATTCAAGAGAAAGAATAAATTAGAAGAGTCCTTTGATCTGGAAAAAGATATTGAAGACAAAGAGAAATTGATCGAACAGAAGCAGGAAGAGATCCAGAAGATCAGGCAGGAGCAGCAGGATCTTTTCAGAGAGAAAGACAAGATTGAATACCAACTGCAGACCATTGACGAAAAGATCAGCAAAGTCAAGGAAGTAGAAAAAGAGAACAAGGGCCAGATCAATGACCTTAAAGATAAAAAAACAGAGTTCAAGCACCTCACTCTGCGCTTAAACAAGTGTTTGGATGATGATAGCGGCTTCTCATCCCAATTAGCTAATCTCAGGAAAAAGATGACTTCCCTGCAGGAAGATCAGGCTAAACTCAATGCCAAGGCAATTTCTGCCCAAGAAAAACTTTCTTTGAATATGGCCGTCAAAAAGATCCTGGAACAAAAGGATAAGATCAGAGGTATCCACGGCACCATCTCCCAATTAGGCAAAGTCAAGAGGCAATATGCTTTGGCTCTAGAGACTGCTGCCGGAGGAAGGGCCAATTATATTGTTGTAGAAAATGATCAGGTTGCTGCTGACTGCATCAAATATCTAAAACAGAACAAATTCGGCTCTGCTTCTTTCATCCCTCTTAACAAGATCAAAAGCCATGAGATCTCTCCAGAAGAGAAGAAACTGGCCAAGCTCAAGGGAGCCCATGATTTTGCTATTGATCTGATCGATTTTGATGCCCGCTATAAAAAAGCCTTTGCCCATGTCTTTGGCAATACGCTAGTTGTAGATGATATCAACACTGCCAGAGCCATTGGTATCGGCAGGGTCAAGATGGCTACCCTAGAAGGAGATCTGGCTGAAGGCTCAGGAGTGATGAAAGGTGGCTTCAGACAGAAGACTTCTGCTTCTTTTATCGAAAAAGATTCTGAACATGAATTGAGAGCTGCAGAAAGTGCCTTGGCTGAGACCCAATCAATGATGATTACCCTAGAGACTAGGAGGGAAACTAATGAAAAAGAGATCTCTTCTCTGAGAAACCAGAAATCAGAGCTGGAAGCAGAGGTCATCAAGATGGAGAAGACCCTGCATCTGGAAACCTCCGATTTGGACGCTTCACATGAACAGAAAAAACAGCTTGGTGAGAGCTTCTCGACAATAAATCAAAAGATTGCAGAAGTGCAGAAGAATATAAGTGCAATCAACAAAGATCTGGCTGAGCTGAAGACTCAGAGACAGCTTGTTAAAACAAAAGTTTCCCAGCTCAAAGACCCCAGATTGCTGGCCCAGCTGAGCGCTTTTGAAGAATCAAAGAACAAGTTCCGGGAAGAATTAGCTACTTTGAGGAATGAGCTCAAAAACACAGACACAAAGATCACTGAACTGATCCAGCCGGAAAAGAACAAGATCATGGACATCCTCAAGCAGCATCATAAAGAAGAAGAAGGTTTCAACAATGAGCTGAAGGATCTCAAAGAGTCCACTGAACAGCAAGAGAAAGACCTGAAGATCAAAGAGAAGGAAAGTGTAGAATTTTATTCACGCTATAAGGAACTGTTCAACCAAAGAGAGAAGTTCAGCAACGAAGTCTCCCAAAAAGAAGAAGAGATTGAAAAGATGCGGGACAGAAGCCGTACTTTTGAGATTGAGATCAACAAAGTCTCATTGAAAAATGCTGAGATGAAAGCAAAACTGGCTGCCTTGGAAGAAGAATTCAGCCAATACAAAGATGCTCCTCTGCTGGAAGATAAATCTGAGGATGAACTGAAGAAAGAGATCAATAAATTTGAAGTGATGCTCTCCCAGATGAGTGCTGTGAACATGAAAGCTTTGGAAATCTACGAGCAGGTGGAAGTAGAATATAACAGATTGATCGAGAAGAAGACCAGCCTGCACAGAGAAAAAGAAGATATCCTCTTGATGATGAATGAGATTGAGATCAAGAAGAAAGATCAATTCACGGGTACTTTTGACACCATCAACAAGAATTTCCAAAGAATCTTTTCTACTTTATTCAGGAAAGGCACTGCTCATCTGGAATTAGAGAATGAGACTAGTCCTTTTGATGGCGGACTAAATATCAAAGTTAAATTAACTGGAACCAGGTTCATGGATATCAAATCTTTGTCTGGAGGAGAGAAGACCTTGACTGCACTTTCTTTCATCTTCTCTATCCAGGAACACCAGCCTGCTTCATTCTATATCCTAGATGAGATTGATGCTGCTTTAGATAAACATAACTCTGAGACTTTAGCTAAATTGATTGCTGAATATTCGGGAAAGGCACAGTATCTGATGATCTCCCACAATGATTCCATCATCTCAGAAGCTAATACACTCTATGGTGTCTCGATGGATGAGCATGGGATCAGTAAGGTGACGAGTTTGAAGATTTAGATATTTTTATAAATCACCCATTTATCTTTTTAATATGGAAAATGAAGAGATAATCTCTAAGACTGTTGATTTTGTCAAAAGAGAATTAAAGGATTCTGAAGGGGGGCATGACTGGTGGCACACCTATAGAGTATGGAAACTAGCCAAACATCTTGCTCAAGAAGAAAGTGTTAATCTAGTTATAGTGGAATTGGGCGCATTACTGCATGATATCGCAGATTCTAAATTCCATCAGGGTGATGAAACAGTCGGACCTAGAAAGGCTAGAGAATTCTTAGAAGCATTGGCTGTTGAGGAAGAGATAATTAAACAGATTGAATTGATCATTGAAAACATCTCCTTCAAAGGAGGAAATCACCAACAACAGTCTAGATCACCAGAGCTAGATGTGATCCAAGATGCTGATCGCTTAGATGCAATCGGTGCGATAGGGATCACTAGAACATTTAATTACGGAGGTCATAAAAACAGACCAATTTATGATCCCAAGATCAAACCAAATCTAAATATGACTGTAGAAGAATACAAAACCAGCAATGCTCCTACCCTCAATCATTTCTATGAAAAATTATTATTACTGAAAGAGAGGATGAACACTTCTGCGGGAAAGAAGATAGCTGAAAACAGACATAGATTCATGGAAATTTTCTTAGAAGAATTTTACCAGGAATGGGAAGGAAAGAAATAAAAAAATTACAGACTAGATTTAGCCTTCTCCATCAAAGGCATAACTGCTTCCACTTCTTCCTTGGTCATCCTGCCTAATTTAGCGAAAGAGTATTCTCCATCTGCATTCTTGTTCTCTCTGGAAATCTGCAGTTTAGGTGTTCCTTCATTATAAGCAAAAACAGCTACAGTAACTCTGCTTCTTTCAAAATCAACTGATTCTGAAAACAATTCTTTGTCCAAACTTTTGTCAAATCCTGGCATTTTATTTTTTTTTAAATGACTGGTCGGAAAACTTTGTTTTTCATACCTGGCATTTTATATTCCTCCGTGTTTATACATCTAGATTAACCACTTCTTTGGCATACTTCTCGATGAATTCCCTTCTCGGCTCTACTTCTTCTCCCATCAAAATACTGAAGATCCTGTCTGATTCTATCGAGTCTTCAATAGTCACCTGCTTCAGCATCCTATTTTCTGGATTCATCGTAGTTTCCCACAGCTGGGAAGGATTCATCTCTCCTAAACCCTTATATCTCTGGATAGCTAAATTATCTCCCATCTCCTTGACAATCTTGTCTTTCTCTTCTTCCCGATAGGCATAATTAATCTGCTTGCCTTTCTGTATTCTGTACAAAGGAGGCTGGGCAATGTATACATATCCTGCTTCCACCAAAGACTTCATGTAACGATAAAAGAAAGTCAGCAATAAAGTCATGATGTGTGAACCATCCACATCTGCATCAGTCATGATAATGATCTTATGGTACCTGGCCTTGCCTAAATTAAACTCATCCTGTACTCCTGTACCAATGGCAGTAATTAAAGCAGCAATCTCCTTATTCTGAAAGATCTTGTCAATCCTGGCTTTTTCTACATTGAGAATTTTTCCTTTCAATGGAAGGATAGCTTGGAATTCACGGTTGCGTCCTTGCTTCGCCGATCCACCGGCTGATTCTCCTTCCACAATATAGACTTCACATAAAGAAGGATCTTTGTTAGAACAGTCAGCTAATTTACCGGGAAGATTACTCCCTTCCAAGACACTCTTTCTCCTAGTTAATTCACGAGCTTTTCGGGCGGCTTCCCTAGCTAAGAAAGCTCCCACTGATTTCTGGACAATGGTCTTAGCTGCAGCTGGATGCTCTTCAAAATAGAGGGTCAGTTCCTCAGTCACTAAAGAATTGACCATACCCATCACTTCTGAATTTCCTAGCTTAGTCTTGGTCTGCCCCTCAAACTGAGGATCTGGCATCTTTACAGAGATAACTGCAGTCAATCCTTCCCGCACATCATCTCCTGACAGGCTGACATTGGCATTGACCTGCTTGGCATAATTGTTGATCACTCTGGTCAAAGCAGTCCTGAAACCGCTGAGGTGTGTACCTCCTTCTTCAGTGTTGATATTATTGACAAATGTGAAAATATTAGATTGATAGCTAGTGTTGTATCTCATCGCCAGTTCCAGCTCAATCTTATCCTTAGACTTCTGAAAATAGATCACTTCTCCCTGTAGAGGATTCTTATTCTGATCTACAAATTCAATGAATTCTACAATTCCTCGCTCATATCTGAACAATTCTGATTCTCCTTCCCCACGCTCATCAGTCAATTCAATCTCAATGCCTTTGTTCAGGAAAGCCAATTCTCTTAATCGTTTGGCTAGGATATCATAATGAAAATCTATAACTGTAAAAATCTGTGCATCTGGCTTAAATCTGATCTTTGTTCCGGTTCCTGTTGCTTCACCAATCACTTCTAAAGCGCTGACAGGATCGCCTCGGGCATATTTTTGGAGATAAGTCTTTCCATTCCTCTTGATCTCTACTTCCAGCCATTCTGCTAGAGCATTAGTACAGCTAACACCTACTCCATGAAGGCCTCCGCTGACTTTGTAAGTCTCCTGGTCAAATTTCCCTCCAGCATGCAATTTAGTCAAGACCACTTCTACGGCAGGAATATTATACTTAGAATGGACCGAAACAGGAATACCTCTTCCATTATCTTCAACAGTTATAGAACCATCAGTGTGGATAAGCACTTTGATCCGATCGCAATAGCCAGCCATAGCCTCATCAATACTGTTGTCTACTACTTCATAAACAATATGGTGGCAGCCTCGGATACCGATATCACCAATGTACATAGCGGGTCTTTTTCTTACTGCTGACAGCCCAGTCAGTACTGTAATCTGCTCTGCCTCATAACTCTTGGGTTGAACCGATACTGGCTGTTCCGTTGGCTGATCTTCAGCTGTTTTTTCTTCCATTTTTCAATAAAAATAATAAAGTGATAAACCACCCTTTATCGTCGGTAAATTATAGTTATTTAGAAGCCTGTTTTGTTTATAAATCTTCCTAAAATTTGAGAAATTTTCGGAGTCAGATGAACTCTATTCATCAAGACTATCGAAAAAGAAGCCGTTTAAAAAGGAAGAATTGGTGCGTTTAACCACTACATTTAAAGACGAGCCTAAGTTAATTTAAAGGTCAGTTAACCACTACATAAATTGATAAGAAAGCTCATTATATTCCTTAGTCCCATAAACACAGATTCCCTTTTCGTGCCAAAGCACAAATTCGGCTATTCCCACATCCAGAGCCATTTTAGAACAGATTGTACAGTAGGGCTTGCCCGCTTTTATCACCAAATCTTCTTCATCTATCCGGATAAAATAAAGTCTAGAACCACCAAGCCGATCAGTATTCTTCTTCAAAGCATCCATAATTGCCCTCTGCTCAGCATGCACACAGCAAGTCTTGTCAGTCACCTTCTGATGATACTCTGATTTTAGACAACTGCATCTAATCTGAGATTCTAAGTTTCCGGGAGGAGAGTTGTATCCTCTGCCAATAATCTCCTCATCTTTAACAATCACCGAACCGCATCTTGATCTTAAACAAGTAGAATCTTTAGCAATTTCCGCAGCCAGATTCAAATAATTGATCGCTTCTACAACTTCTTGATGGTACAGATATTTCATCAATAAAAAACAGAGACATAGTTTAATAAAGATTTGTATCCTCAAAACATCAAAAAAAATTCTCTTCTATTTTTATCCCTTAGTAAATTCAAAACTGCCCCCTTCAATCTTAAGGGCCTTGCCGTTCACTATAGAATCAGCAACTTTTTTCCTCGCAGATAAGAGTAAACGATGGAAAGTGGGTTGAGATATATTCATCTTTTTAGCAGCTTCAGTCTGCTCAATCTCCAAAAGATCTTTCAGGCGTAAAGCCTCAAATTCATCTACAGCTAATATCACTTCTCCTAGTTCAGACTTAGGTATCCCTGCCGGCTTGAAGTAAGTGACTCCAGGCTGACAGCCAACCCTTCTGTAGCGTCTTGGTCTTGGCATTTGATTAGAAAAACAAAAGAAGAATAAAAAGCTTATTCTTCCTTTGCCTGAAACCTCCTACCACGACCTCCCCCTAATCCCACTCCCTGGCCTCTTCCGTAAGGACAGGGCTCTGCACCTTTGCACTTACCTCTTTTTCTTCCAGTCAAAGGGCCTTTTCCTTCCGGCCCGGTTCCGTCTAAATTTGGCATGTTCTTATCCCCCACCTTTTCAGGTAATGAATATATATTCATAATAATATTTAAATCTTTCGGTGATTTTATACCAAACAACTATCAAGTAGTGACAAAAGCAAAGATTTATAAAAAAACATCCCCCTATCCAGTTATGCCTTATCGCACAAAAGGTTGTCCGGATCTGTACAACGAAGGAATAAAGTTTTTAGATAATCTGCTCTATGAAGAATCATCTAGCCTTGCCTGGCCGATAGATAAAGTAGTTATGGGCTTGGCTAGATCAATCCTGCTTATCGACCCTTCACCTTGCTATATATTAAACAAAGAGAATAAGGTTGCTTTAGGGGTGCTCATCAGACATAATCTCGCTAATTATTTAACCAGTGAATTCAAAAGACTAATGACTAAAACAGATGCAATCTACCACGCCCATCATGATTCTCTTTTATACCAGATGATAAAAAAAAGGAATGTCGCTGAAGAATCCATAGAAGGTCTGACAGAAGAATTTATCTGGGGCAGGAAAGCTTATGAGCTAAAAGAACTGATAGATTCCCCTGACCAAGAAAGGTACTGGCAGGC
>JBDREV010000032.1:0-4083 GCA_043819375.1 Candidatus Woesearchaeota archaeon | reverse complement strand
CCGAGCAGAGGAAAACGAAGCGGGAAAAGGACCCATCTCAGATGCAGACGCTGCGGTAGCTCAAGCTACCACAAGACTAAGAAGAGATGCAGTGCCTGCGGCTACGGAGAGACTTCTACTGTCCGAAAGTACAGTTGGCAGAAGAAATAAGCAGCTTCTTTTTATTTTACTCTTTTTAATTTTATTATATTTTGACCTTTTATCTATAACTCGCCTGTAAGTTCAGTTAAAATATCCTAGACAATCTTCTTTGATCAATTTAATAGAAATATTCTGGCAAAGATCTTCACTCTCAGTTTTCTTGGCCATATTGATCCAGCAGGAATCTTTATTTAAGTTAGTCTTCATGAATCTGCATAATTCTGGGTTCAGAGTCTCTTTGGCAATCTTATAATAGCATTTTTGCGAGTCAATATCATTCAGATAAGAACACAATTCATAATTGTGGTATTGGTTGGCAATTTTCTGGTAACATTCTATGATCTTTTCTCCAGTAACAATTTCTGAGCAATAATTGTTTTGGTTGTTATTCACGGCCAGATGAAAATGACAGTTGTCCTGCCAATAACCATCCGTAATATTAAAACAGAGAGATTGATTGTTCTGAGAGACGGCCAGCTGTTGTTGACAGTAACCTTTAGTGGAAGAATCCTGAACCAGTTCACAAGCTTGGAAATCACCTTTCTTTTGGGCCAGTTCAGCTACACAGGAATCTCTCATCAAGGAATTGCTAATCTTGCTGCATTGAAGATTGTCCAAGTAGCAGGCATCTTTGTTATTCGCACCTGAGCATCCATCAGCAATCACACTGCTGGTGGGTTGTTTAGTACAGGAGATGATCAGCAGAGTGAAGACTAATAGTCCGATCAAAAGTAAGCTTTTTTTATGCATATCTTTTTGCAGTCAAAGTGGTATATAAATCTTATTATAGATTCAAACACAAAGTTGACAGAAAGTTATTTAAATGAAAGCAGGACTTTTTTAAGATAATGTGGATGTGTTGGTGAAACAAATTTCCCCAGACATCCACATTCGTTACGCTGAAAAAAGCAGAAAGACCCGCCCTTTGGGTGTGGTATTAATGCTATGTTTCTGCTTTTTTGGCGTCACAAAAATTCGCTTGTAAAAAAATTTTCAATTCAAGCCACGGAGTTTAATCCGTGGTTGAAAACTTTCAGCGAATTTTTCATGACACTCATGTGGACGTGCCGGAGTGGTCAAACGCATTGATTTATCTATGCGGACTTGACGGGATGGGCTTAGGGCTATCAGGGTATGATGAGCAATCATGCTATGACTGAAAGATACCCATTGGCTTAGTGCCTACGCAGGTTCGAATTGTTTATTTAAACACGAAATCCCTGCCGTCCACATATTTTTCTTCATATCTTCTTTATTTTTCTCAAAACTTAGCGGATTTTAAAGGAAAATTAGGTAAGTTCGATAAAAGAAGTTTATCAAAACTGCAAAAAATAGCTTAAATTGCATTATTTCCGTTAAAAAATAAAGAAAGAGTTTATATTTATAACAGACTATCAGTTACTTATGCATAACCTCGCTAACAGGCTGACAAGATTAGATTCTAAATTGAACTATGCTGAGACTGTCAGCAGGATTGAAGAGATTTGCCAGGAAGAGTTTGGGGCAAAATCTTCTAAAGTGATTGATTCTTCTCAGGCCA
The DNA here is from genome assembly GCA_043819375.1 of Candidatus Woesearchaeota archaeon. Classification (GTDB taxonomy): domain Archaea; phylum Nanobdellota; class Nanobdellia; order Woesearchaeales; family GW2011-AR9; genus JBDREV01. The sequence continues at coordinate 2,402 of JBDREV010000032.1, read as the reverse complement.
GAGAAAAATTGATCGGGCTGACTGAAAGTGAGCTGGAGCAGATCAGGGACAGGAAACCGATCGAGAAAGAAAACTCTGTTTATATCCCGTTAAAGAACAATGGATCTAACCTAGGTCTCTTATATCTGCAGGAAACAAAAGCATGCAGCCAGGAAATGCTTTCTTTTGTCAGCAGTTTGGGGGGATTGATCCTCAGCCTGCAGAAAGACAAGGAGAAATCCAGATATGATGGTCTGACTGGATTGTTAAGGAAAGATGAATTTAAAGAGAAAGAAGAATATTCTTACATCATGATTGATATTGATAATTTCAAGAAGTACAATGATTCTTATGGTCATCTGCAAGGTGATACAGCTCTGGCAGCAGTGGGAAAAGTTGTCCGGGAAAATGTGCGAGGAAAAGATGTGGGTGTAAGATATGGGGGAGAAGAGATGCTAGTCGCTCTCTATGAGACAAATCAAGAAGGAGTCAAGACTGCTGCTGAGCGGATTAGGAAAGAAGTTGCAGAGCTGGTTTTGCAGACAGACAAGCTCATTGAAAACAAAAAGATCTATCTGCTGGGCCCTGAACGGATCACGGTCAGCATCGGCTATGGCAGTTCTATTTCTGCAGCAGATACTGCACTCTATCAAGCCAAGAGTTCTGGGAAGAATAAAATTAGTGGAAAATGAGGTTGAATCAATTCCAGAAAGTTATATAAACAATTTTAATTTACTAATTCTATCAAACGAGGTCAACTAGATGGTTGGTGCAGCAAGCGAACTGTTCATCGAACTGGGAATAATCTTTATCATTGCAGCTTTTGCTGCTTATATCCTTAGGCTGTTCAGGCAGCCGCAGGTCTTAGCTTATGTACTGGTGGGAATCCTGATCACTCCTGTTCTTCATCTGGTCACGGAAACTTCTATCATTGAATCGATGTCTCTGATCGGAATTGCTTTTCTCTTATTTATTGTCGGAATAGAGATCGATCTGAAGCGGCTGAAGCATGTAGCCTTAGTCTCTACTTTGGGTGGTGTGATCCAGATCGCTTTCCTGTTTATTCTCGGGTACCTTATTGCCCTGCTGTTAGGATTCCTTAGCCTGGAAGCTGCTTATATCGGATTGATGCTCTCTTTCAGTTCTACAATGGTGGTGATGAAGCTGCTTTCAGATAAAAGAGAATTAGATACTTTACATGGCCGGATTGTGGTGGGTATATTATTATTAGAAGATATCATCGCTATCTTTGCAATATCACTTTTAACCTCAGTCAACGGTTTTACCTTGGCTTTAGTTGGTTTAGCTCTCCTGAAATTCTTATCTCTCTTTGCCGTAGCTTTCCTTTGCAGCAAATTACTATTTCCCAGGATTTTCCGTTTTGCTGCCCGCAATCAGGAACTGCTGCTGATCACTTCTTTGGGAGTATGTTTTCTGTTCTCCTTAGCTTTTCATTATCTTGGTTTTTCCATTGCCATCGGAGCTTTTTTGGCAGGAGTTACTTTAGGTAACTTAACTTATAACATCGAGATTGTCAGCAAGGTTAAATCCCTAAGGGATTTTTTTGCCCTGTTGTTTTTTGTCTCCTTGGGAATGGGCCTCAGCTTGGCAGTGATCAAGAAGATGTGGGTTCCGTTAGTGGTCTTGATTTTGTTCATCTTGATTGTCAAGCCGTTCATTATCATGGTGATCTGCTCTTTGTTTAAATACACCAAAAAACCTGCTTTCCTGACTGCAATCTCCTTGTCCCAGATGGGAGAGTTTTCCTTGATCATCGCTTCCCAGGGCTTGCTGTTAGGTCATATCAGCCAGGACCTCTTCTCTTTGATCGTGGTGATTGTCCTGACTACAATCACTATCACCTCTTATCTGATCAAGCATGATCATTGGTTTTATCAGCTTATGGAGAAGCCTTTAAGAATCTTAGATATCTTTAACACCCGAGGGATGGAGTATGTTCCTGATGAAGTCAAGAACACCATCGTGCTCTGCGGCTACAATCGGGTGGGTTACAGCATCCTCAAAGGCCTGAAAAAATCCAAAAAGAAGATTCTAGTGGTTGATTATAATCCCGAGATCATCTCTAAGATGGCCAAAGAAGGCTATCACTGCATCTATGGGGATGTGGGTGATGAAGAGATCCTGGAAAAGATGAACCTCAGCCAGATTCGGCTGTTAGTTTCTACCGTCCCTGAACTGAATGATAATCTCCTGCTTATCAAACGCACCAAGAAAGTAAATAAGAAAGCCAAGATCATTGTCACCTCTTCTGAGATTGAAGAGGCCTTATCGCTTTACAAAGCCGGAGCAGACTATGTAGTCATGCCCCATTTCCTGGGAGGAGAACATGCTTCCCATCTGATTGAGCAGGTCAGGAAGAGAAAAATAAAATTAGATCAGGAAAAAGAGATCCATATCGGCCA
>JBDREV010000031.1:0-4033 GCA_043819375.1 Candidatus Woesearchaeota archaeon | reverse complement strand
CTCTGTTGGTTTTTTTTTGTTAAAAATTTTTTTCTTTTTTTTTATTCCTCATTTTTTCCGTTAGTGGCTTTCAGCCACTTAACTTTTTTTTGGAGTTTCAACAAAATTATTTACACTCTCTATTATTTCTTTTGATATTTTGATTGGGTCATCAAAGTGTTGTACAAAATAGGTTAACTGATCAATATTTTCAAATAAGTGTTCTATTTCTTTTGTTAATTTTTTTTCTGTTACTCCCCTATCTAAGAGACTACTAACAAACCAACTGAATACTCCATTTTGTACCAGTTGGGCTATACGTAAACCCTCTATATCAAAGTGTTTATTAATAGACTTTTTTAAGGCAAGTTGTTTTTCTGGTTGATCTTCTAATTCTTGTAAAGTTAAACCTAGTCTGAATAGGTTACGATATTTTTTATCCTTAATTTTTTGTTTAAATAATGAAAATTCTCCCTTTGAATCTTGTTCATTTACTAAATTAATCGTTTCAGATTCACCAATAAAATTAATGTCTCTATTTCTAAACTTATCTGCAATATTTTTAGCATAAGAACAAATTTCTTCTTTTCCCCACTCTAATCCCCCCTTTACTACACCTTTAACTATACTTTCAATTGGGTCATTGTCATTTGAAGGCATTTGGATAATCCTCTAAATAAGAAGATATACTCAGGGGATCATCGTTAATTATGATTGTACTTCCTTGAAGAATTAACATATTATTTATTTTTACTGGCTCTTCAGTATATCTATCTAAAAAAGTTTCTCCATCTTTTAGGACAAATTGTCCATCAGAATCATATCCTAATTCTCTCAATACTTCCACTTTTACTTCTTTGGGTAAATTTTTTAAAGATATATTCTCAGCCATCGTATTTCCTAAGTAATCTTTTATTGTTTTTAAATCTGTTGTTTGATCATATATAAATATTTTGCTACTCTTTAGTTCTCATTGTTTTTATCTTATCTTGTTCTTCTACTTCTTCCAATAATAAATGATTAATCCAATCGCTCCTAATGTGATAAAGGCATCAGCCAGGTTAAAGGCAGGCCAGAAAGAGAAGTCAATAAAATCAACCACAAACTTCTTGAATAACCTATCAATCAGGTTGCCGATGGTTCCTCCTAAGAACAAGGCAGCAGATACCTGGACAAACTTTTGTTTAGGAATCTGCGGATAGAAATAGATTATAATCACAGCAACTAACAATGAAACCAGCGCTAAAATCAAGGCCTGATCCTTGAAGAGACCAAAACCAGCGCCAGTGTTCTTGATCAAGTGGATAGAAAGATAGGTGAAATTAAGCTGTGGTGCAGATCTTAAGATAGTCTCTTTAGTCAGTTGATCGATCAAGACAGTAATCAAAACAATAACAGCAAAAATTATTTCTGTAGAATATCTCTTTAAGCTTACCATGGCATCTTTTTCTGGGGCACGCCGGCAGCTCTTTCCAGATTAGCAATCCGCTGGTCTATGGAGTTAAGGATGGATTTAAGCATATCTAACTTACTGTTGATCAGTTCTAATTCCCTCTGCTTGTCTGCGGGAGCAGCTTTAATACCTGAAAACGGTTCTTCCAGGTGGGGAGGAAGTTCTGGAGAAGGATGGGACATGCTGCTCATCTCTGGAAAAACTGGTTTTTCTTCTAATCCTGTGTCTTCTGGAAGAGGCTCATCAAAATGAAGCATCTTATCTTTATCTTCCTCTTTTTTAGCGAATGCTCTTCTTAACCATCCCATCTTTCTAGGAAAGAAGTTTTTAATTAAAAATGTTTTGGTCTCAGAAGGTCATTCTATCATCCCGAACTGGTTTACATCACGAAAGTAGTTTATATTTAAATTTATTAAGACAAAATAGCAACATGGCCAGATGGAGTTGAACACGTTCCCATACATAGTAGGGGGTTGTGTTTAACGCAATAGGATATTTGCGATGTTTTGAGCAAATGTCCGTCTGTGCCAATGTTGTTGCTATTTTGTTTATTATACTGAAAAACAATGTAAACTAAAAATGTGATAGTACAGTCTCAGAATGTCATGAAGACTAGATTGCGGACAAAATCAGCCATCTCAGAAAAGGAGATCCCAAAGATAAAACCGATTACGAATATGAACAGCAGAACATAAAATACTACTTTGAGGACCTGGCCGATGATTCTGCCGAAAAAGAGCAGCACTAGAATGATCACGGCAAGGATTATTAATGTGGTCAATTCCATCTTATTGTGGGAGATTGTAATCTTTATAATTTTTATGGAAAGATTCAGTTGAATGAAGAGGAAGCCGGTTGTAAAGGCAGACGATATCTTCTAAGATCTTTCTTTCCCGCCGAGGTATCTTTCCGTTAAGTTTTAGTTGCACTTTTCCAATGGGTTGATGGATTGAGTTCATCTTGAAGAAGAATCGCAGGCAGTCTGTAAAGTCAGTGGTGTACAAAAACAACTGGTCACCTTTCACCCGGTAAGGCTGGCGTAGTTCAGAATCATAACTGATCTCGAAATAGTTCATTTTAATCCTATATCAGTTCTATTTTAAAAAATTTATAGAAAATTTCAGCAGAATTTTTGATACGGTTTAATACTATGTTAATTATGATGAAATTTTCTATCCCGAAAACTCACCTTTTGAAATGAGGTAGTCAATATTCCTACTTTTGGATTGTGGAGGTTAGCTGGGGTAGTGAGTTTTCGTTATCCAATTTCCAGCAAGATTTAAATAAAGAAAACCTTTTGCGAGAAGTATGTTAAGAACACACACTTGCGGAGAATTGAACAAAAAAGATGCTGGCAAACAAGTAATCTTATGTGGTTGGGTTGACTCAGTGAGAATCAGCGGAAAGATCGGTTTTTTAGATCTGAGAGATAGGTATGGAAAGACCCAAGTCTTCTTAAATAAAGATCTAGCCCATGATTTCAGAAACCTGAACAAAGAAGATATCCTCCAGATCAAAGGAGAAGTAAAAGCTAGGCCGGAAAATCAGATTAAAGAGAAAGGCACTGGAGAGATTGAACTGGGTGCCCAAGAAATCACCCTGTTGAAGAAGATTCCTGCTCTGCCTTTAGATCTCAGCGGAGAGATTGAATCTACTGAAGAGACCAGGCTAAAGTACCGCTATCTTGATCTGAGAAGAGAAGAGATGCAGCAGAGCCTGCTGATCAGGCATAAGCTGACCAAAGCTATCTTTGACTATCTGGATCAACAAGGATTTCTGAATTTAGAGACTCCTGTCTTAGCTAAATCTACACCTGAGGGAGCTAGGGATTACCTGGTGCCATCCAGGACTTTTCCAGGAAATTTCTTTGCTTTGCCTCAATCACCGCAGACATTCAAGCAGCTGCTGATGGTCTCTGGTTATGATCGTTATTTTCAGATTGCCCGTTGTTTCAGGGATGAAGATCTGAGAGCAGATCGTCAGCCTGAATTTACTCAGTTGGATATAGAGATGAGTTTTGTTGAAGAAGAAGATATCTATGCTCTCAATGAGGGGCTGATGAAATTTGTCTTTAAGGAAGTGCTTGGTGAAGAGATCCAGATTCCTTTTCCTAGATTAAGCTATGCTGAAGCGATGAAAAAGTATCAGACTGACAAGCCCGACTTAAGAAAAGAGACCAAACAGAAATTTGCTTTTGTCTGGATCACTAACTTTCCCATGTTTGAGTTCAGCGAGACTGAGAACCGGTTTATGAGCATGCACCATCCGTTTACCAGTCCAGATCTGGAAGAAGTCAAATTTTTGCAGGATCACAAGGAAAAAGTGATGTCTCGGGCTTATGACTTGGTGTTAAATGGTTATGAATTAGGGGGAGGTTCAATCAGGATCTCCGATGAAGAGCTCCAGAAAGAGGTTTTTCAGGCCTTAGGCATCAACGAAAAAGAACAGCGGCAGAAATTCGGTTTCCTGCTGGACGCATTGAGATTTGCGCCTCCTCATGGTGGGATTGCTTTCGGAATCGATCGCTGGGCTATGATTATAGCTGGGAAGGAATCTATCCGTGAAGTGATCGCTTTCCCTAAAAATAAAGAAGCTAAAGAT
>JBDREV010000030.1:0-2249 GCA_043819375.1 Candidatus Woesearchaeota archaeon | reverse complement strand
CCGAACATTTTCTCTACTATCGCAAGAGAAGGAAGAAAATTTAAGGTTGGTCTGGTAGCCATAACCCAACTGCCTTCCGAGATTCCTAAACAAGTCTTGGCGAACATGAACACTAAGATAATTCTTGGATTGGAGATGGGTTCTGAACGCCAGGCGGTGATTGAAAGTTCCCCCCAGGATTTGAGTGATGATAGCAGGAATATCGCTTCTTTGGACAAAGGAGAAGCGATCGTAACTTCAGTCTTCACCAAATTTGCCGTGCCCATCAAAATACCACTCTTCAAAGATTTTGCTCAGGTGAAGAAAGAAGATTCCGAGCTAGATTTCAGTGGACTAGATAATTGAACATAACTAATTTTATTCAACAATTCTTATAAAGAACTTACTGATTTTCCATTATGATAACATAAAGAGGTAATAATCATGAGAAAAATCTGTATTTTTAATTACAAGGGTGGAGTGGGCAAGACCACCACTGCAGTAAATCTGGCCGCAGGCCTTTCCCGTCAGGACAGAAGAGTGTTGTTGGTAGATCTGGATCCTCAAGGGAATATTGATGCTTCCTTAAGAGTAAATTCTGAATACGATCTTTATGATGCCATCACTAAAAATCTTCCTCTACAGACCTGCATTGTCAATGTAGCTAAGAATTTGGATATCATCACTTCTAAAGAGAATCTGGTCAAGCTGGAGCATTTCCTGCTGCAGGATGAAGATTCCCGCCTGATCATGAAAAGAGTTTTGGAAAAGATCAACGGCTATGATTATATGATTATTGACTGTCCTCCCTCCTTAGGAATTTTGAATCAGAATGCCTTAGCGTTTGGAGAAGAAGCTTTTGTTCCTGTGGCTACTGATTTTTTAGGTTATGATGCCTTAGGAAAGATGGAGCAGATCATCGCCAAGATCAATGAACATTATGAAAGCAACATTATCATCAAGAGGATCATTCCTACGCTGTTTGATAGGAGAAACAAGATTTGCAAGACCATGCTGGCCAAGATCCAGAATGACTTTCCAGAGATCACTGCTTACCCGATCAGATATACCTCTAAGTTGAAAGAGGCACCCATGCACGGAAAGAGCATCTTTAACTATGCCAAATCCAGTCCGGGAGCGGAAGATTACGGGCAGCTGGTGGAAGATGTGATCCGGATGGAATCCAGTTAATTATATAAACCTTAAAATTTTCCTTTTTCTTTATGAAACATAATTTGAAGATTACTTTAATCCTTTTATTAATGTTCTTAGCTGCCCAATTTGTGGGCATTGGGGTATTATACAGTTATATTGATCAGGATAAGAGTGCAGCTGCCGGAGAGACAATTTTTGAAGAGCTGCCCATCGGAGAGAGACCTCCTTTGGAAGAGAAGACCAGCTTTGTTCCAATCATCCTGGCCATCTTGATCGGTACTGCTCTATTGTTGTTGTTGATCAAGTACCAACTGTTCCTATTATGGAGAGTCTGGTTTCTGTTTGCAGTAGTAGTGGCTTTGATCATCAGTTGGGGTGCATTTTTACCAATTGAGATCGCTTTGGTGTTAGCGTTAGTGTTTGGCACTTGGAAGATCTTCAAGCCCAATATTTTTATCCAGAATTTCACAGAGGTCTTTGTCTATGGGGGATTGGCAGCGATCTTTGTACCTTTGTTTACTCTGTTGTCTGTGATCATATTATTAATTCTGATCTCTGCTTATGATATGTATGCGGTGTGGAAGAGCAAGCATATGATCAAATTGGCTCAGTCTCAGGCCAAAGCTAAGATCTTTGCGGGTTTGTTGATTCATTACAGGATGAAGAAAGAGAAGAAGCAGCCAGGGGTTAAAGGAGAGAAGAGGTTATTTGTTCTAAAGGATAAACAAGTCAAGACTGCTGTGTTAGGTGGAGGAGATATTGGTTTCCCTCTGATCTTTACCGGGGTAATCATGGCTGAGTTCGGTTGGCAACTATCTTTAGTGATTCCAATCTTTAGCGGTTTGGCTTTGTTCTTATTGTTGCTGAAAGGGAAAGAGAAGAAGTTCTATCCGGCTATGCCGTTCATCACTGCTGGCTGTTTGATCGGTTTAGGCGTGGTGATGCTGCTGAGGATGTGGGTTGGGTGAATAATTGTCCCCCCAGATAAAATTATATTTTTCTTAGGAACTATTTTTCTATTTAAAAAATAGGGCTTTTATTCTCTCGTCTTAAAAAATCGGTGGTTATGCTTCAACCCGTGGTTGCCATTTGTAAACATAATCATGATGATCAAA
>JBDREV010000029.1:0-14926 GCA_043819375.1 Candidatus Woesearchaeota archaeon | reverse complement strand
GATTTTGCTCATAAGACTCTCTCCTCTAATTCTTTCTTGTATTCAGGTGCCTTAAATTCTCCTTTGAAGAAATCCAGCCTAGCACAAAGAGAAAGCTTGTCTGCCAGCGTCCGGGCAGCTTTTCCCTTGTCCTGCTTTTTGGCTTTTTGGATGAGTGGATGATTGACAATAATCCCATATTTAGGGGAGGGAGTTCCGCTCTTGAGATGCCTGAATAAAGCCTTCTCTGCCCCCAATAGTTGTACTGTAGAAGCAGGCAGCAAAGCTAGACGCTTTAAACTTTTAGCCATCTCAATCAGCTTTCCACCGATGGTTACTCCCGCCAATTCTAAGATATTAGGGGAATACCATTCCATCATTTTCTTCAAGTACAGCTCGTGCTGTTTCTTCAGCTTGTATAATTCAGTAATCTGTCTGCCTAGCATGACTATCTCCTCCACGTCAGCCTTGTTCAGATCTGCACCCATGCTCTCGTTCAATTTCAGATCCTTAAGCAACTCTTTTTTGTTTTTCTTGATGATCAAATCGATGAACTGCTCATGATCAGTGAATCGCTGACCCAATTCTGGGAGGTACCAGGAATACCACTCTCTCAATCGCTTAGAAAGCAGATTGGTGACTTTGTTCAGCTCTTCAATATTGCTGACCGTCTGGATGATCAATTGGTCTGCAGAGACAGATTCCTTGATCTTCTGTCTGGTCAATTCTTGGTGGTTCTGATAAAATCGGGAAAAATAATTCTTGTTCTTAAAAAAAGATAACACCTTTTCGATTTTGTCTTCTGGAACTTCTTTCCAGTCCTTGTATTTCTGTTTTAGTTTTTTTTCGGCTTGCTCCTTATTATAATACTCTTCCAGATTTCCAAACAACACTTCTTCAACTAAATTAAGCTGATTGTCAAAAACAAAACTTCCAATCAAGTTTGTGAACAGGTATTTCATTACTTTTCAATTAACCATAAGCTATTTAAAACTTACCCAACTCACCGCAAAAGTGAAGACTATGGATGACCATCTGATTAAAGAAGTTACTAAATGCCGCAAATGTGGAAATGATTTGGAACACAAACCATGGGAATCTCAGTTCGAGGCTAACCAGCATTACAAGACTAACACTTGCGACAAATGCGGGAAAAAGAACTGGATCAAAGTTGAATTTGACGGCTCCGGACATGATCATTGGAAACCAAATAGTAATAAAGAAATGTAAAAATTATAGCTTAAGGAAAAGATTTATAGATTATTTGCACAGCAAATCATCTTAACTGATTCGGTGAAACCGAATAATTTATAGTTTTTAATTTATTAAAAACTAAAATGATTCGGAAAAAACCGAATCATTTATAGATTTCTCAAAAGAGAAATCTTAGAACATTTGCAAAAAAGCGAATGTTTTATAAATAACCCCCTGCACCAAACAAAAATCAAATAAAATCAGACCAGATTGGCCTGAAAAGATTCACCTTAATTAAAATTCTTAAGGAGAATCATCAATAGGCTGTTATACCCGGGACAGGGAAATAACCCTAACTAGATAATAAAATGGCAGACACACACAAGCCCAGACTTGGAAGTATGCAGTTTTGGCCAAGGAAAAGGTCAAGACATTCTGTAGTTAGAGTGCGCTCTTGGCAAAAACAAAATCAGGCCAAACCATTAGCATTCATCGGTTATAAAGCAGGAATGACACATGTATTGGCCGTCGACAATCGACCAAAAGCACTCACCAAAGGCCAAGATGTTTCTCTACCCGCCACCATTATCGATTGTCCGCCGATGGTTGTTGCCGGCATCTCATTTTATAAAAATTCAAAAAAAATCAGTCAAGTTTTCTCTTCTCAATTCGACAAGCATCTGGCCAAAAAAATCCAGCTGCCCAAGAAAGGTTCCAAAAAGATCGAAGAAGTCAAAGAATTCGACGACTTGCGGATCCTGGTCCATACTCAACCTAAGCTTACAGGTATCGGCACCAAGAAACCTAAGCTGATGGAGATCGGTCTTGGCGGATCCAAAGAAGAGAAATTAGAATACTCCAAGAAAAAACTGGGACAGGAATTAACTGTTGAAGAAGTTTTCGAACCGGGAGTATTAGTTGATGCTCATGGTATCACTAAAGGAAAAGGATTCCAGGGAACAGTCAAAAGATTCGGCGTCCCTATCCGCCAGCACAAGGCAGAGAAGACTAAAAGAGGAATTGGTAACTTAGGCTCATGGACACCAAAAAGAGTCCAATTTACTGTGCCCCAATCTGGAAAGATGGGTTATCACCAAAGGACAGAATACAACAAAAAAATATTAAGGATTTCCAGCAACCCGGAAGAAGTCAATCCGTTGGGAGGTATTGCTCATTTCGGAAAAGTAAAAAATCACTATATATTATTACATGGTTCTATTCCAGGAACAAAGAAAAGGGCAGTGATGCTCGTAACACCTGTACGGTCAAACAAGAAGATTGTTAAAGAAGTTGCTGAAATCAAGCATATTGCAAAATGAAAATACCAATTATCGATCTGCAAAACCAGAAAACTGGAGAAAAGGTATTGCCAGCTCAGTTCAATGAGGCTTATCGGCCTGATCTGATTGAAAGGGCAGTGCATGCCCTGCAAAGTAGATCCCGTCAGCCGTATGGTGCTCATCCAGAAGCAGGAAAGAGGCATTCTGCTAAACTGAGTAGAAGAAGAAGAGATTACAAAGGAGCTTATGGAATGGGAATCAGCAGAGTTCCTCGAAAGACCCTCAATCGTAGAGGAACTAGATTTTACTGGGTCGGTGCTGTGGCCCCTAACACTACTGGAGGTAGGAGATCTCATCCACCCAAAGCAGAAAAGATCTGGGAACAGATGATCAACAAGAAAGAGAATCGCAAAGCCATCCGCTCTGCCTTAGCTGCTTCTTTAGATAAGCAGATTGTCTCTCAACGTGGACACAAAGTTCCCGACACTTATCCATTCATCATCAGTGCAGATGTAGAAAAATTAGCTAAGACTGGGGAGATCAGTGATCTGCTCAAAAGATTAAATTTGGCAGAAGAGCTTTCCCGTTCACTGATCAAGAAGATTCGCTCAGGGATAGGCAAGTTAAGAGGAAGAAAATACCAAAAGAAGAAAGGTTTGCTGATTGTCGTCGGCAATGAATGTCCTCTGCTTAAATCAGCCATGAATATTCCGGGCGTTGATGTTGTTCAAGCTAACCAACTCAATGCTGAACTGCTGGCACCAGGAAAGATGCCTGGAAGAATTTCCTTATTCACTGAAAACGCGATTAAAGAGATTGAGGAGAAAAAATTGTTTGTCTAAAATGGTAGCACAAAAAACAAACCCCCAGGAAATGGAAACAAAGGTGGACCTAAACAGTTTTGATCCTCATCAGATCATCAAATTTCCTCTGTCTACAGAAAAAAGTATCCGTCAGATAGAATTTGACAACAAACTCACTTTTGTGGTTAATAAGAAAGCTAACAAGAGGGAGATCAAACGAGCAGTAGAAGAACTGTTCAAAGTCAAAGTGTTAAAAGTAAATGTTCAGAATTCATTTAGTGGGCAAAAGAAAGCTTACATTAAACTTAGCCCGGAAAGCCTGGCTTCAGATGTCAGTGCGGAGCTAGGGTTAATCTAAGGTGATGATCAATGGGTAAAAATCTAATCCAGCAGAGAAGAGGACGGGGAGTTTCCCTGACCTACACCTCACCAGGACATCGCTTTAGAGGGCAGGCTGAGCTTCCTAGAGAAGAAGGAACGGTTGCTGATTTGATCAACTGCCCAGGACACAGCTCACCTCTGATGATATTGGAAGGAAAAGAAGGATTGGCTATTGCTCCAGAAGGGATCAGAATAGGAGATCAGATCAGCATAGGAGAAAGATCAGAGATCAAGAAAGGCAATGTGCTTCAGCTCAAAGATATTCCAGAAGGTACAACTGTTTATAATATTGAAAATAACCCAGGTGATGGGGGAAGATTCGTGCGCGCTTGTGGGACTTTCGCCAAGATTGTAGCCAAGACCGCTAATACCGTGGTGATCAAGCTGCCTTCAAAGAAAGAAAAGACATTTCATCCTAACTGCCGAGCAGCAATTGGTATAGTAGCAGGGTCAGGAAGATCAGAAAAACCACTCCTGAAAGCAGGAACAATGTATCACAAGATGCGCGCCCGCAACAAGCTTTATCCAAGTGTATCCGGAACTTCCATGAACGCTGTAGACCATCCGTTCGGAGGAAGCTGTAGTCACAGCAAAGGAAAACCAACCATTGCACCTAAAAATGCTCCTCCTGGAAGAAAGGTCGGTAAGTTAAGGCCAAGGAGAACAGGTAAGAAGAAGTAAATAAAAAAACTAAAATGATCAATACAAATAAACGGAGGCACAACTGAAGAAGGGTTGTGGGACTGAGCCACTTTTTTGCGTGGCGAATGTCGCACTTCGCTCTCAGTTGGCGAAAGAACTGTGGCAAAGGAATTCAAATGGCAAGGAATGGACGAAGAACAGATCAAGAAGCTTGAGCTGAAGGAGTTCATGAAACTTATCCCTGCCAGATCCAGAAGATCTTTAAAGAGAGGCTTCACTGCAGAGCAGAAAAATTTGCTCCAGAAGATAGATGATCAGGAAAAGAATATCAAAACTCAATGCCGGGACATGGTTATCCTACCAAAAATGATCGGCTTGACAATCAAGATTTACAACGGAAAAGAATGGGTTCCTTTGATAATCACTGCAGAGATGGTCGGACATTGTCTGGGAGAATTTTCCTTGACCCGAAAAGGTGTCGCCCATAGTGCTGCAGGAGTAGGAGCAACCCGTTCAAGCAAAGCAGTCTCTGCAAGGTAAACATGAAAGAAAACCAAATTAGCGGAAATGAACATTTGGCCAAAGCTTCAGTCAGCAATCTTTCCGTCTCTACCAAACACAGCATCGAGCTTTGCCGAAACTTAAGATATAAAACTACTGCCAGAGCCAAACAGATCCTGGAAGGTGTGATTGTCCTCAAGAAACCAATCCCATTCAGAAGATTCACTCAAGATTTAGGCCACAAACCAGGTATCGGCGCCGGGCGCTTCCCTCAAAAGGCTGCTAGTGAATTTTTGAAGCTGATCAACGCTGTTGAAAGTAACGCCCAGTTCAAAGGATTAAATACATCCAGTCTCAAAATCACTAAGATCTTAGCCAACAAAGCCTCAGTCCCGATGACTGGCGGAAGACATCGTACTTCCACTAAAAGAACCAACTTAGAGATTGAGGTCAGGGAAGCTAAAGAAAAGAAGAAGATGACCAGGAAACAGGTTGAACCAAAAAAACAGGCAGGTGAACAGAAAAAATGATGGAGCGCGATTTTATTGCCCAGAAGACTAAGGAACTTCAGATCAAGAACTACTTAGAGAGCAAGCTCAGCAATGTTGGCCTGTCCAAGATCAAGCTCAAAAAGATCCCCTTAGGGGAAAAGATTATTATCTATACTTCCAGGCCCAGCCTGATTGTAGGTTCAAGGGGTGCAAATATTAAAGACCTGACCCGTTACCTAAAAAAAGAATTCAAATTGGAAAATCCACAAATCGAAATCAGCGAGATCAAAGAGATCTTCCTCGACGCTAATGTTGTTGCTGAACGGATTGTTTCCTCTTTAGAACGATTCGGCTCAGCTAGATTCAAAGGTGTTGGACACAAGACTGTTGAAAACGTGATCAGAGCTGGTGCTTTAGGAGTAGAGATAATCATTGCTGGAAAAATTCCCGGAGCCAGGGCAAAATCATGGAGATTCTATCAGGGCTACCTGAAAAAATGTGGCGATATCAGTATCACAGGAGTAAGAAAATCAAATAAAAGCGCTGTCCTCAAGAGTGGGATGATCGGAGTTAAAGTTAGTATCATGCCCCCTGATATCAAGCTTCCAGATAGAATAGAGATACTCAAGGAACCGACTGAGATTGTGATTGAAGAAGTGACTAAAGAAACAGAAAAAAAGAAACCGAAGAGAAAAACAGCTGCCAAAAAGGCTAAGCAGGAAACAAAACCGGAAGTGAAACAAGAAACACCAACTGAAGAAGAGAAACAACCGGAGATCAAAGAGGAAGAAAAATCTAAGGAAAAGGAACCAGTTGTTGAAGAAAAGATGGCCGAAGTGCCGGAAGAAGAACAGATAAGTGAAAAACAATGAGCAGGACAAAAGAATTGCATAACCTGGAACTGCCTGAAATAGACACTCGTCTGACTGAACTTAAGAAAGAGCTAATGAAGGCAAATATCCAAGTTTCCTCTGGAGCAGGCCCTTCCAGTCCAGGAAGGACCAGACAGATCAAGAAAAACATTGCCCGTTTATTGACAATTAAAAGAAAAAAAGAGGTAAGATTCAAATAATGGCAGATATGTGTCCCAAATGCGGACTTCCTAAAGACCTTTGTGTCTGTGAAACCATTGCCAGAGAGCAGCAAAAAATCGAAGTGAAGACGGAGAAACGAAAGTTTGGCAAGAAATATACCATTATATCTGGTATCAGAAAAGAAGCCAACATCACCGATGTGTTCAAGGCCCTCAAAGCCAAATTTGCCTGTGGAGGAACATCCAAATCAGGTCAGATTGAGCTGCAGGGTGATCACAAAAGCAGGATCAAAAAGGTCCTCGCGGAACTGGGTTTCCCTGAGGAGACAATTGAAATAAAATAATGAGGAAAAAAATATATCCCTACGAACTGATCGGCAGGGAGATTGAAGTGATTACCTCCACTAACCCAAGCAACCTTCATCTGCAAGGTAAGGTTGTTGATGAAACCAAATACACACTCAAAGTGATTCAAGGAGAGAAAACAAAAACTCTCCTCAAAAACAACATCACTTTCAAGATCAAAAAAAATAACCTCATCATCGAGGGAAAAACAATCACCAAAAGACCTGAAGAAAGGATCAAAGAAAGATAAAATGAAACAAGAACTGCTCGGTGCGCAGGCTCCGAAAAAACAATGTACTGACAAAAAATGTCCATTCCATGGGCAGTTGAATGTCAAAAAAGAGATTCATACAGGCATAGTTATAAAAAGAGATGCTAATCACTCCGCAACTATCGAATGGAAGCGTCCTTATTACGTTCCAAAATATGAAAGATATGAGATCAGAAGATCACGTTTACGGGTGCATAACCCGGCTTGTGTTGATGCTCAGATCGGCCAGGAAGTTGTGGCTGCCAAGACTCGCCCGATGAGCAAGACCAAAAATCATGTTATTATCAAAATAAATAACCAGAAGGAAGAAAAAAATGAAAGCAATTAGAGGTCATATCTCCCGTGCACTGCCCTTCGGCGCCTTTGTACCTGTCTGTGATAACAGCGGCGCTAAAATAATCAAGATCATTTCAGTAAAGGGCCACAAGACAGTCAAAGGAAGGATCTCTGCTGCTGGAATCGGAGATATGGTCTTGTCTTCAGTGAAAAAAGGGAAAGTAGGAATAAGAAAGACTGTCGTTCCTGCAGTGATCGTCAGGCAGAAAAAAGAATACCGCCGCCCTGACGGAACCAGAATCAAATTTGAAGATAATGCTGCAGTCGTGCTCAAGGATGAGAAGGGGAACCCCAAGGGAACTCTGCTCAAGGGGCCGATTGCCAAAGAAGTATGTGATCGCTGGCCGGCAATTGCCAAGATTGCCAGCATCGTAGTCTAAAATGAAAAAGAAAAAGTTTTCAACCACCTGGAAGAGGAGCGTCCAACCAAGGAAGCAACGTAAATACAGATATGAAGCACCGCTGCATGTCAGGCAGAAATTTATGAATGTCCATCTTTCTCCTGAACTGAGGAAGAAACACAACAAAAGAAATGTACAGTTAAGGAAAGAGGATAAAGTTAAAGTGTTGACCGGCCAATTCAAGAAAAAGGAAGGCAAGGTTGAAAGGATTGACCTGAAAAGGGAAAAAGTATTTATTACTGGCATGGAAAAGATTAAAAAAGACGGCACTAAGCTGCTGGTCGGGATGCGACCCAGCAACCTGATGATTACTGAGCTGAGGCTTGAAGATAAAAAAAGAAAGCAAAAATTAGAACCTAAAGGAGCAAAAAAATGAAAAACCATCTAAAAAGGCTTGCTTCTCCAAAGAATTGGATGATTGACCGTAAGATGAACAAATTCATCGTCAAGCCTAGCCCCGGGCCCCACCCCCAGGAAGCTTCCTTACCTTTGGGAGTAATCTTGCGTGATTTTTTGAAATATACTCAAACGATGAGAGAAGCCAAGAAGCTTCTTAACACTAACGAAGTGCTGGTTGACGGCAAAAGGAAACGGAACCCTCGACTTCCAGTAGGAATGTTTGATGTCCTCTCTATACCTACACTCAAAGAACACTTCCGCTTGCTGCTGGACAGCAAAGGGAGAATAGCTATCAAAAAGATTGAAGAGAAAGAAAGCAGCGTTAAGCCTTGCAAAATAACCGGGAAAAAAATTGTTTCCGGAAAAATGCAGCTCAACCTGCATGACGGAAAGAACATTCTCGTCGAGAAAGATTTTAAAGGAAAGGTAGGAGACACAGTGTTATTAAGCCTGCCAGAATTAAAGATCAAAGAAAGCTTTGAATTGAAAAAAGGAGCCTTTGTTTTCCTGACCAAAGGAAAAAGAGGAGGAGACTCCGGAGTGCTTCAAGAGCTCAAGGAAAGACAGGCCGTCTATCAAAAAGACCAGCAGGAGATTGAGACACTCAAAAAATACTTGTTTGTCTTAGGCAACAAAGAATCTTCAATAACAATCTAAGATGGAAGCAGCAACAAACCTAATGAAAGAGATCAGGATGACCCAGATTTCCCTAAATATGGGAGTAGGCAAAGATGAAGATAAGCTTAAGAAAGGGGTCAGATTATTCAAAAAAATCTCAGGAATGGAACCAGTAAAAACATTCACCAATAAAAGAATTCCTGGCTGGGGTTTAAGACCTGGATTAGCCATCGGCTGCAAAGTGACCATCAGAAAAAATGTTTCCGAGATGCTTAAGAGGCTTTTGGCCGCCAAGGAAAACACCCTGTCCAGCGATAACTTTGATGAACAAGGAAATTTTTCCTTCGGCATCCCCGAGTATATCGATATCGAGGGGATGGAATACGATCCAGACCTGAAGATTATGGGCCTGGAAGTAGCAGTAACTTTAGAACGACCAGGCTTTAGGATCAGCAAAAGAAAGGTCCAACCTAAAAAGATAGGCCAACATCACAGAGTCACTAAAGACGAAGCTATTGCTTTTGTTCAACAAAACTTCAATACCAAGATAAAATGACAACCTCAGATTATAAGAAAGAATTCAAACAGCTGAACGCTAAGCCGATCAAGAAAGCTAAATATATCAAGTTCAACAGTCCCAAGGTGCGCTCCTGTGGAAAGGCCTTGAGGAAATGTAAGCAATGCGGAAGGATGGGAGCACATATTAAAAAATATGGCTTGCACGTCTGCCGTCATTGTTTCAGAGAAATGGCCCAAGGATTGGGATTTAAAAAATTTAGTTGAGGTAAAAAAATGTTTAATGACCCTTTAGCATCTGCCCTTTCCAAGATTATGAATGCGGAAAGGAGAAGTAAGAAAGAGATACTAGTCAGACCAGCCTCAAAAATGATTAAGACAATCCTTACCTTGATGAATGAAAATAATTATCTGGGTAGTTTTGAGGAATCAAACGACGGAAAGGGAAATTTCCTTAAAATCAACCTGTTGAGCAACATCAACAAGTGCGGAGTGATCAAGCCAAGATTCTCCACCCAGAAAGATACTTTTGAAAAATGGGAAAAGAGATACTTGCCGGCTAAGGATTTCGGGATCATCCTCATATCCACACCTCAAGGGATAATGACTCATTATGAAGCCAAGAAGAAAGAGATTGGAGGAAAACTACTGGCTTATTGCTATTAAATAAAATAAGATGAAAACTGACCTAAGAGAAGAGATTGAACTTCCTGAACAGACCACGGTCCAGCTGGGCAAAGAGATCAAGATCGTTGGTCCTAAAGGAGAGGTACAGAAAAAGTTGGTTTTCCCAAATATCAACGTCAGCTTAGAAGACAATAAAATTGTCTTAGAAGCAAAAAATGGCACTAAGCGGGAAAAGAAGATCCTTAATGCTTTTCAGTCTCATCTTAAGAACATGGTTAGAGGAGTTAACGAAAAACATGTCTATCGGCTCAAGATCTGTTCTGGACATTTCCCGATGAATGTTTCACTCTCTGGAAAACAGCTGATTGTGAAAAATTTTTTGGGGGAAAGCGTTCCTAGGAAACTTGAGATCAGACCAGATGTGGAAGTGAAGATTGAAGGCGATCAGATTATAGTCAGCAGTAATTCCAAAGAGTCTGCTGGACAGGTTGCGGGTGGCATCGAACAGTTGACGAGGATAAGAAACAAAGATGTTCGTATTTTTCAGGATGGATGCTACATGATTCATAAATCAGGAAAAGATATTTAAAATGGCAGATCTAAATCAAGTCAAGGAAAGGAGAAAGAGAAAACCACTTTTTGTCAGAAAAGATTCTCACAAGAAAGCGCGTGTAGCCTCTAACTGGAGAAAACCTAGAGGCAAGCATTCTCCGATCAGACAGCAACACAAAGGCAAACCCAAGCTGGTCTCCGTCGGTTATGGATCACCAGAGGAAGTGAAAGGCCTGCATCTTTCTGGATTGAAGATGGTATTGGTGGATAACGCCAAACAACTTGAGTCCCTCGACCCTAAAACAGACGGAGTTCTGATTTCAGGAAAGATCGGCAACAAGAAAAGAATTGATTTGATTAAACTCGCTTCCGAAAAGAAGCTCAAGATTATTAATATCCGAGATGTACAAAAAAAACTGGAAGCTCTAGAGAATGAATTCAAACAAAGAGTAGAGTCTAAAAAGAAAAAGCTGACTGAAAAAGATAAGAAAGAAGCTGATAAGAAAAAGAAAGCAGAAGAGAAAGAAAAGGAGAAAGTCCAAAAAACAGAAGAAACTGCAGAAACCACTGAAGAGCAGAAAGAAAAGAAAGAACAACAAAAAGAGGAAGTGGAAAAAACAATCATCAAAAAACAATAAAAATGAAAAGCAAGAAAAGATTAGCTGCAAAAATCCTGAAAGTATCTTCCAAGAAGATCAAATTTGCAGATGATGCTCTTGAAGATATCAAAAAGGCGATCACCCGCTCAGATATCCGTGGATTGATTGCTACTAAAAAGATAACTAAATCCAAAGATCCGCAGCAATCCCGGTCCAGAGCCAGGAAGATTGCCACCCAAAAAAAGAAAGGTAAGAGAAAGGGCCAGGGTAGCCGCAAAGGTAAGCAGAAGGCCCGCACCCCTAAGAAAGAATCCTGGATGATTAAAGTTAGAAGTCAAAGAGAATTGCTCCGCACGCTGAGAGAGAAAAACTTACTTGTGCCTAAGGATTACAGGGCATTATACTCAAAGATCAAGGGTGGGTTTTTTAGGAATAGAAGACACTTAAAATTATATTTAGAGGATAATAAACTGATCAAAAATGGTTAAAAAAAAGCCGAGAACAATTGTGTATAGGAGAAAGAGTGAAGGCAAAACTAGGTATAAAAAAAGACTGCGCCTGCTTCTCTCTCGCAAGCCTAGATTAGTGGTAAGAATCACCAATAAAAAGATTATCTCCCAGCTGATCGCTTTCAAAACAAAAGGAGATCAAGTACTGGTGGGAGTAGATTCTACCTCCCTAGCTAAACTTGGATGGGGATTCTCTTGCAAAAACATTCCTGCTGCTTATCTAACCGGATATCTACTTGGTAAAAAAGCTACCAAGAGCCAGCATAATGAGGCTGTTTTTGACCTTGGCTTCAAATCACCAATCAAAGGGAATAAAACTTATGCTTTCCTTAAGGGCGCATTGGATGCTGGACTTATTGTTCCTCATTCAGATGGAATCTTTCCTTCAGAAGAAAGGATTACAGGTAAACATATCCAAGAACATGCCCAGATTATTAAGGGAGACTCAGGACAGTATGCGAAATATTTAAAAAACAACCTGGACCCCACTAAGATTACAGACTTATTCAAAAAAACAAAGCAGAGAATCGATCAAGATGCCTAAAGAAAAGAAGAGAAGGGAAATACCCCCCAAAGTGGAAAGAACTGAAGTAGAAAATAGCACTTTCTTGGATGCTTGGAAACCTAAGACTAAATTAGGGAACAGAATCAAAGAGGGTTCAATCAAAGATATCGAAGAGATCTTCAAAGAAGGAGAAAATATACTCGAAGCTGAGATAGTTGATGTTCTCGTTCCTAATGTTGAGACTGACTTGCTGTTGATCGGGCAGGCTAAGGGTAAGTTTGGAGGAGGAAAGCGAAGAATCTTCCGTCAGACCCAGAAAAAAACCAGAGAGGGCAATAAGATTCACTTTACTACTTGCGCCTTAGTGGGCAATAGAGATGGTTATGTAGGAATTGGATTAGGGAAATCTAAAGAGACTGTTCCTGCTAGAGATAAATCCTTCCGCAATGCTAAAATCAATCTGATCAAGATCAGAAGAGGCTGCGGCTCATGGGAGTGTAATTGTGGAGAACCCCATTCCATCCCTTTTGCAGTCGAAGGAAAATGTGGCTCTTCTCAGATCACCCTTATGCCTGCTCCTAAAGGAAAAGGACTTTGTGTGGAAAAAGAATGTGCCAAGATCCTAGCTATGGCAGGAATAAAAGATGTCTGGAGCAAATCTAAAGGCCAGACTGGAACCAAAGTCAATTTTATCAAAGCCATCAATCAGGCCTTGGTCAAGCTTTCAGAATTCAAAACTCAACCCGAACATCTCCAAAAATTGGGAATAAATGAGGGTAAATTAAAGATTAAAGAGATGGCTGAAGAATAATGGCAACAGAAAAAAAACAAAAAATTGCAGCAATCCTAGTTAGAGGGATAGTCGGCATACGCCAGCCAGTTAAAGAAACTCTGAAATTTCTTCGGCTTAATCACAAGAATCACTGTGTTGTATTAAATAATACTCCCATCAATCAAGGTATGATCAAAAAAGTTAAAGATTACATCACCTGGGGAGAGATAGACGAAGCAACTTTTAAAGAACTGGTAGAAAAAAGAGGAGAAGAATATTTAGGTCGCGAAAAGGATGCCAAAGGAAAGATTGATTATAGTAGAAGATTCTTGGTATTCAATAATAAAAAGTACAAAAAATACTTCCGCCTTAACCCGCCCCGCAAAGGCTTTGGGCTAAAAGGGATCAAGATGCCATTCAAAAATAGAGGGGCTCTTGGTTATCGTGGAGAAAAGATCAAAGATCTGATTGAGCGTATGATTTAGAGGTTATTATGGTTGTCAACAAAAGAAGAAAAGTGGTCAAGTACCGAGGTAGCACTACTCACGGTGGTGGACATCGAAAGAAGAGAAGAGGTGCTGGAAACCGCGGTGGAAGAGGCCGAGCAGGAAGAGGGAAGAAAGGGAAAGCTAAGAAGCAGATGTATGAGCCGATGGGTAAGCATGGATTTGCATCCATTAAGGCAAATATAAAGATCAAGACCCTGAACCTGTCTCAGTTGGAAGTGATGGTCAAGAAAAATCTTATCCAAGAAAAAGAGGGAATGTTAGATCTGGGTTCTTTAGGTTATCAAAAATTGTTGGGCACTGGAAAAACCAGTCTAAAGCTGAAGATTAAAATCGATTCCTGCAGCCAAAAGGCCAAGGAAAAGATTGAAGCTGCCGGAGGTGCAGTCATCTCTGCCCCTTCCTCTGAACCAGATACTGAGGAATAAAAAATATGTCATTTATCGACAACCTGCTTTCCAATCTACCGGAAGTCAGGGGCCCCAAGCAGAAACGGCTTGCTTTTAAAGAAAAACTGAAGTGGACCCTGATTATCCTAGTTATTTTTTTCGTGATGGGCTTGATTCCACTTTTTGGTCTGGGAGAAAACGCCCTGCAGCAATTTGAATTCTTATCAATCATCTTAGGAGCAAGTTTCGGCTCGATCCTTTCTTTGGGTATTGGTCCGATCGTCACTGCTTCCATCGTCCTGCAGCTCTTGGCGGGAACTGGAATTCTTAATCTAGACCTGACTTCTGCTGAGGGCAAAAAAAGATTTCAAGGTTTACAGAAGCTACTGGCTATCTTTTTCGTCATCTTTGAATCGGCAATATATGTCTTGATGGGAGGATTAGCTCCTGACCCTGCTCTGGCTGGAACCCCCCTCTATTTCCAAGTAGAATTAGTGCTGATTTTCCAGCTGATTCTAGGAGGAATCCTAATTATGTTCATGGATGAAGTTATCTCTAAATGGGGATTTGGCTCAGGTATCAGTCTGTTCATCGCCGCAGGAGTGGCTCAGCAGATCTTTATCAGAGCATTTAATTTCCTGCCTTCACCAACTAACCCTGAGATTGCTTCAGGTGCAATTCCTGCTCTGTTCCAATCGCTTAGTGGGGGTGATGTGACTACTGCCGGGCTGCAGATTGCTGCCTTGCTTTCTACAGCATTAGTCTTTGTGATCTGTGTTTATTGTCAGGCTATCAAAGCAGAGATACCCTTAAGCTTTGGTAGAGTCAGAGGATATTCTATCCGCTGGCCTTTGAATTTCTTTTATACTTCAAATATTCCAGTGATCTTAGTTGCTGCTTTGCTCGCTAATGTACAACTATTTGCTAGGCTGTTGGAAAGGTGGGGGCATCCGTTGCTAGGAACCTTTTCAGGAAATACACCTATCTCAGGTATAGTATACTGGGTCAATTCCCCCGATCTGGTTCCAAACATCATCCGGGGCAGCTTCAGTATGACCCAGCTAGGACAGGCTTTGATTTATATTTTATTAATGGTCGGAGGAGCAGTCATCTTCTCTATCTTCTGGATGCAGACTGCGAATATGGATGCTAAATCACAGGCCAAGCAGATCATGAGTTCTGGATTGCAGATTCCTGGTTTCAGAAGAGATGAACGGGTTTTGGAAAGGATTTTATCTCGCTATATCTGGCCATTGACAATTATGGGTGGAGCGGCA
>JBDREV010000028.1:0-6038 GCA_043819375.1 Candidatus Woesearchaeota archaeon | reverse complement strand
GAGTAAGATTTATAAATAAGTCCAGTATCACTCACAAAAACAGATAGATGAAATCAATTCTGGGTGTTTAATATGGAAGATAACAAATTAAAAACTGGTACCACAACATTAGGCATTGTTTGTAAAGATGGAGTAGTGTTAGCTGCAGACAAACGCGCCACTGCTGGAAATCTGATTGTAGATAAAAAAGCAGATAAAGTTCATTTAATCACAGATGATATTGCTGTAACTATCGCAGGAACAGTTTCTGATGCCCAATTAATTATCAAGCTGATCAAAGCAGAGTTAAAACTTAAAGAGATCAGGACCAACAAGAAGCCGACTATGAAAGAATCCGCTAACTTGTTGGGTGGAATTCTCTATTCTAACATCCGCAGGATGAGCATGCGTCCAGGAATTGCCCATTTCCTCTTAGGAGGAAAAGACCGTCTAGGAGTTCATCTTTATGATCTGTTTCCTGATGGAAGCGTCACTGAAATAACCGACTTCATCTCCTCTGGATCAGGATCAGTTATCGCTTATGGTGTCTTAGAGACCCAGTATTCTCCAGAGATGGATCTGGAACAGGGAGTGAAACTGGCTGTCAAAGCAGTCAACGCTGCCTTGCAAAGAGATTCTTGTTCCGGCAATGGCATTGATGTTATTACCATAACTGAAAAAGAAATCAAACAAGTATTAAGAAAAGAACTAAAAATCGAATTATAAATTTTTATCTTATTGACGAGGTATTAGAAAATGGCAGATATACTAAAAGAAATTATCAAGGTCTTGCCAGACGGAAAGATCTCAGAAGCTACCTATGAGGCAGCCAACATTGTACTTTATACTAAAGACAAAGACTACTTCTTAGATAATCAAGGAACAATCAAGAAAGCAGTAGATGAATTCAAAAAGAGAATTGAAGTCAGGCCGGACCCATCAGTCTGTATGTCTCTGGAAGAAGCAGAGAAGGTTATCAGGAAAATTATCCCCAAGGAAGTAGAGATCAGTGAGATCATCTTTGATCCCCCTCGTTCCATGGTAATAATTCATGTGGATAAACCAGGCTTGGCTATCGGCAAGCAAGGTGAAGTGCTTAAGGAGATCAAATCAAAAGTTTTCTGGGTACCTTTAGTCAAAAGGATGCCTCCGATCAGATCAAAGCTGATTGAAAGTATCCGGGCAGTATTGTATGAAAATGCTGATTATCGAAAAAAATTTCTCAATAAGACTGGACATCGGATCTATGATGGCTGGTTAAGAGAGAAAAAACATGAATGGATCAGGATCTCTTTTTTGGGTTCCGCCCGTCAGGTAGGCAGGAGCTGTCTTTTGCTCCAGACTCCGGAATCAAGGATCCTGCTTGATTGTGGTATTGATGTCAGTGAAGAAGGATCAGAGATGTATCCTTACCTTGATGCCCCAGAATTTAATGTTGGTGATATAGATGCAGTAATCATCAGTCATTCCCACCTGGATCATTCTGGATTGATCCCCTATCTGTTCAAATTCGGCTATAAAGGACCAATCTATTGTACTCTGCCCACTAGAGATATCATGTCCCTATTGCAATTAGATATGATCAAGATTCAAAGAGGGGAAGGCAAAGAGCCGATCTACACCAGTGAAGAAGTCAAAGAACAGGTGCTGCATACGATCTGTCTGGATTATGATGAAGTTACTGACATCACTCCAGATGCCCGGCTCACTTTTTATAACTCAGGACATATGATCGGTGGTTCCTTAGTCCATCTAAACATCGGCAATGGTCTCCACAACCTAGTCTATACTGGAGATATCAAGTACAGCAGAACAAATCTTCTGGAAGCTGCCAACACCCAATTTCCTAGAGTGGAGACATTGATCATCGAATCAACATATGGTGGAAAGGACAACAATTTGGCGGAAGTTGAAGCAGATGAGTATATGGTTGATGTGGTCAAAAGGACTATAGAGAGAGGAGGAAAAGTACTCATGCCTGTACTCGGTTCCGGACGTGCTCAGGAAGTCATGGTCATCATCGAACGGCTGATCAGAGAGAAGAAGCTTCCAGAGGTTCCAGTTTATATTGATGGAATGTTGTGGGATATCACTGCCATCCATACAGCCTATCCAGAATTTCTTAACCGCAATATCAGACAGCAGATTTTCCACAAAGACAATAATCCCTTTCTTTCAAAGATCTTCAAGAGGGTCGGCTCTCAAAAAGAGAGAAAACAGCTGATCCTGGAAGAAGGCCCCTGCCTGATCTTAGCTACTTCAGGTATGCTGACTGGAGGGCCATCTGTAGAGTATCTCAAAGGATTAGCTGAAGATAAAAGGCATTCGTTGATCTTCTCCTGTTATCAGCCACCGGGATCGTTAGGTTATCGGGTCAGGTCTGGTGAAAGTGAAATCCACTTCAGAGAAAGCGGCAAGATGCATCTCCTCAACATTAAGATGGAAGTGCATAAAGTAGAGATCACCGGACATTCAGACAGAAGACAGTTGATGAATTATGTCAAGAGATGTAATCCTAACCCTAGAAAAGTGATTGTCAATCATGGAGAAAGCTCTAGATGTTTAGATCTGGCTTCATCTATCCACAAGCAGAACCGGATTGAGACAGTCGCTCCTAAGAATCTGGAAGCAGTGAGGATTAGGTAAAATCATTTTCTTGATTGGATACCCTTCAAGGAATCTAACCCTTCTTTCTTTTCGGAGGGTTTGAGTACTACCCACTTTTCTTTTTTATTTGGGACGAAAGTATT
This sequence comes from Candidatus Woesearchaeota archaeon, assembly GCA_043819375.1. GTDB lineage: Archaea > Nanobdellota > Nanobdellia > Woesearchaeales > GW2011-AR9 > JBDREV01. The sequence continues at coordinate 3,309 of JBDREV010000028.1, read as the reverse complement.
TACTATTGAATCTACTCTCTTTCTCACTCTTCCTTCTTGGAACTGCAGAAAATAACTGATACAGCTAGACATCAAGTACAATATAAAACCAACTCCCAAGAAAAGGTAAGATACAGTAAACAGTTTTGAACCAACAGTACTAGGATGTAATTCCCCATAACCTCTGGTTGATAATGAAATCGCTGAAAAGTAGAATGAATCGATATAACTCCACTCTTCCACTTGATGGTAAAAAACCATCCCTGAAAAAAGCAGAGTGAGCACAACAGCAATCAGCATCAAAATCCTAAAACGAAAAGAAGCCCTGTCCAAAGATAACATCTCCACCATAGGACTTACTTAGCTGATTAACTATTTAAATCTTTTTTATATGTGTCTTGACTGAAAATCACTCTCTTCTGCCTCTTCTTCTCATTGTAGGTGTAAGGCACATAGATCTGCTCTTTGGTCTTAGGATCCAAAGAAGTATAATACATACAAGTAGATACTGTCATCGGAGTGGGCATGAAGATCTGCACATGTTCTGCATTCCTGAGCCCTTTGATCACTCTTGCCAACTCTTCTGCTTCTTTCATCCCTGAGCCAGGATGTGCAGTCATAAAATAAAAAGAAAGCTGGTCCTGGCGAAAATGCCTGGTGAATTCCTTCAGATTTCCCCTGTCTTTGTTCATCAACTGGAGCACTTTTTTATTGACATGTTCTGGAGCGATCCTGATTGTGTCAAAAACATGATTTTTCAACTCTTGGATATATCCCTCAGAGGAAAGGTCATACCTTACTCCACTCTTGATATAAACATGCTTCACTCCGGGAATCTGCTCTGCTTTTTTCAGTAAAGCAATCAGCCTCTTATTGCTTCTGTCCAGATTCTTGCAGTCCAAACAGCTTCTCTGACATTTATGACAATCCATCCTATACATGTTAGCAGAAGGTCCGCCCAGATCATCAATATTGCCTTTGAAATGGGGCAGCTTGGTTATTTCTTTGATCTCATCAAGGATGGATTCTTCTGAACGTGAGATGATCTTATCACCCTGAGTCAATCTTAAGGCACAGAAGTTGCATTCACCAATACAGCCGCGATGACTTACCACACTGAATTCAAATCCTCTTAAAGATCTAGGTGTGCTTCTGGTAAACGGAAGCGCATAATATTCATCCAGATCTGCAGAAGTGTAGACTGGACTTTTGTACTGTAATAAGTAACGATTGTCAATCTTTTGAGCTAAGTTGGCTGTGTTGCTGAACAGGTTCTGCATGTCACAGAATTTTTCTTTGGAATCAAAGACTTCTTCATAGCTGGGCAGGATAGTGAATTCTGGGGGAATTTCCTTGCTGATGATACAGGTGCCGGGAATTCCGGTTAGGGTTTCTTTATTACTTATCCGTTTAGCTATCTCTAAGATCTGTTTCTCTGCATTGCCATAAGCCAGGATATCTCCTCTGGAATCAAACAAGATTGGCTTTCTTAATCTGTTCTCCCAATAATCAAAATGTGTGAATCTTCTCAGGGTAGCTTCTGTGCTGCCCAAAACCAAGATAGAATCTTTGAAGTTCTTTCTGATCCAATTGCAATAGACGGTGATGGCCCGATCCTTGACCTGCTCATCATAGTTTGCATGCTCATCTTCACTTCTTAATCGCTTTAGGGGAGTGTAGTTCCTGATCATGGAATCAATACTGCCTGCACCGATGCCGAAAAATAGTTTAGGTTTGCCTAATTGCTTGATGTCTTCTTCTTTTTCAGGTATCTCGATCAGGCCCACTGAGTAGCCGTATTTCTCCAGGAGCCTTTTCAGTATAGCTGCTCCACAGAGCGGATGATCAAAAAAAAGTTCCCCGATCACTAAGACTACATCGTACTGCATTAAAACTATATTTTTGAGTATGGACTTTTAAATGTTTCTGGGGTTTTAGTTTTATCAGTTAAATTTAAATAAAAATATAAGAAATCTCTACATTACGCCACTGTCGCATAATCTGGTAGTGCGCTGGTCTTGAAAACCAGTTTCCGCAAGGATTTCTCGGTTCAAAGAGAATTCGGAGAATTCGCTTTTCCAGAAACTCCGTTTCTAAGAAAATCCGGGCGGTGGCGTCATCATTCTTTACCATTAAATAATGGTAAATTTTATATATACTCTTCAAAAAATAAGAGTATGCCTAAATTTAATCAAAAACCGGAACAGGTACTCCCAGGTTACAGATATTTGGTTTTTGGCAAATTTGCGGAAGATAAAGGAATTCAAGCTGCCATCAGTTATCTTAACAGTCACTTGGAACAGATTTGTTCCTATTATCATCTCCCTGCAGAAGAGTACATCATCAGCGAAAGATCTTCTAAATCTTTCCTTTTAGACTATCTCTTTGACCTGCATGATCTGGGTACATTAGCAGGAAGGAAACTAAGTTATCTTGATAAGTTTCTTAAAGAAATCTTCATTGAAAACGGCTTCCGTGATCCAAAAAAACTAGGAAATTTCTCCAGTGGAGATAATAACTCAGAAATATGTACCTATAAAAATATCTATGGGTGTAAGCCACTGGTAGCTAAAAATAGGTCTGAAGATAACACTATCCTTTTTTCCGCGGTCAATTTCTGCCCGTTTCAGGAAAAAGGATTAGTCTCTGCTTTGGCTTTCCTTCATCTGCCCAATTCATTGTTAAACTACCGAACCAACCTTTACCAAGATATCAAAGGGCAATTTTTAGATACTCAGCATAAGCTGCTCCATGACTGCAGCACCGCTGAAAAGGTAACTTTTTTCAGTGGTTCACTTACTGGAGAGATGGCCAAAAAAAAGATTCAATCCGCGGGAGAATACAGCCATACCAAACCAAAACCAGGAGAATACTGCCTTGTTAAAAATAAGTAGATTATTCTTTACAATATAGAAAACAATGATTTACAACATAACTTTAATATAAATAAGCCTCTTACTGCCTTGGATGCAACACGTAATTGATAAAGTTCTCCAAAAGATTAAGCCCAGTGCCCAAGAAGTCAAAAAATTTGATCAAGCCACTAAACAGTTCTTGGCTAAGCTCAATCCTCAACTTAAAGATGCCCAAGCGATTTTGGGAGGTTCTGGAGAAAAAGACACATGGTTATCCACTTCACATGACATTGATATTTTTGTGCAGTTTGAGTATAAAGAATATAAGGATAAATCACTAATCCTTTCAGACCTATTAGAAGAGAAGCTGAAGAGGATTTTTCCAAATATAAAACGGTTACATGGCTCCAGAGATTACTTTCAGATCAACTATTTGGGTTATGATTTTGAAGTTGTGCCTATCTTAAATGTAACC
>JBDREV010000027.1:0-8960 GCA_043819375.1 Candidatus Woesearchaeota archaeon | reverse complement strand
GATCAGAAGGCAATTATTCCATCTTTGCTTAGGAATCAGTCTTACGTTACTGTACTATTTTAACCTAATCGATGCCTTGATGCTGTTTGTGGTGGTGGTTTTAGGAGGTTTTCTTTGTCTGCTTTGCAAACAGATCAGGATTCCTATCCTAGACTGGTTCTTGAGAAACTTTGAACGGGAAGACCAGCGGAAAATCTTTCCTGGAAGAGGTACTTTGTTCTTTTTTATTGGAGTTTTGTTAGCAGTCAAATTATTTGAGAAAGATATTGCTTTAGCAGCAATCATGATCCTGGCCTTAGGTGATTCTGTTAGCCATGTGGTCGGCAGGTATTTTGGCAGGATCAAACTGTTCAGCCAGACTAAGATGCTGGAAGGCACTCTGGCAGGAGTTGTAGCCGGATTTGCCGGTGCAGTATTGTTTGTTCCGATCATTCCCGCATTCTTGGGTAGTTTGGCTGCAATGGTGCTGGAAGCAGTACAGATTGAGCTCAATGGTAGAGCAGTTGATGACAATCTCTTTATTCCTTTGATTGCCGGAACTGTGATCTATTTAGTGCTATTATATCTATGACTACCAAAATCCTTTTAAACCAGCTTTTCATTCTCAGTTAAATCATGGAAACAAAATCAAAAGAGGACATTCACAAAGGCAAAGCCTTTGGGACGCCGGAGACCAAGTCTCCAAGCGAGAAAAAAGAACATTCTCAAGAACCCAGAGATTATCCTGCTGAAGAGCAAGGTATCCTGCCGAAAGAGACCAGCGAAGAGATCCAGGAAGATATGGAAGACGGAGAAAAAGACGCTGATGTTTATTCTAAAGAAGGCAGAGAAAATCTAACTGAAGATGCAGAGATTGATACTGTTGAAGAAGGCTTTATGGAAGGAGCTTCCGGCGGCGGACAGTTAGGTAAAGATGCATTGACGGGAGAGCCTTTGATGGGAGAAGAGACTGTAGAGATGGAGATTGATGGTGAGAAATATAGATTTGTCAATTCTGAGAATGCTGAGAAGTTTAAAGAAAAGTTAAGAGAAAGAAAATAAAAGAAATCTATTCATAACTCTTCCGCCAAGATGAATCTCCTTTGAATTTCTTTTTCAATTCATTATCAGCGTTCTCGAAGGCTTTCCTAATAGCAGTTTCTATATCCCAGGTTCCGCCCCAGCCCTTGTGTGACTGGATCATCTGTCCAGGGAACTCCATCTTCAGATTGATGGCATACTTGTGCTGCTTGTCAGATTTTCCTTCTTTTTCGTATTCTTTAATATGGATCACCAAGTTAAACTCATTGTTCACTCTTCTTTGCAGTTTAAAGGCCTCATTGCCGGCAATCTTCATCAGACTCTCTTTCTGAGCAGGATTCAGATGGGCATCATTCAGGCCCACAAACTGGATATTGAACAAAGGTTTTATCTTTAAGGAAGCGATCTTTTTGAGAATATTTTTCAAAGACAACAGTCCAACTGCTTTCTCATCCCTGATCACCAGCAAACTGGTCACTTTCTTATTGCACATCAAATTGACAGCTTCGCTTAACTTATCTTTTTCAGTACAGCTGTGCAGGTTGTTATGGGTATCAAAAGAGCTGATCGGCAGCAGGTCAATCTCCGGCCTATCTGATTCAAAGGCTTTGGTCTTGCTCTTATTGCCTCCAGTAAACCCCCCTTCTCTTCCAGAAGGGAAGGGATAATATTTCTTAAGAATGTCACGATAGCTGAGAATTCCCACTACTTTTCCTTCTTCAGCCACAGGGATATGTCTAACTTTCTTTTGGTACATGATCTCCAAAGCTTTGGTAATAGGATCCTTAGGTTTCAGTTCCTGAACCTTATCTAATTTCAGATCACTAACTTTCACACCCTTCATCTCTCCTAACTTAACTGCTTCTTTGATCAGATCAAGTCCATAGACAATACCCGAGATCTGCTTATCAGCTGCGATGGGCAAAGCGTCAATATCTGATTGGAACATCAGATAAGCCGCGTCTACCAGATCAATGTCCGGAGCAGCAGTGGGAATCTTTTTGACAAATTGGCTGATCCCCACAGTAGAAGCGTTCATCTTAGCTCTTAAGAGCCATTTCTCTTCAAGGATACCTTCAAACTTGCCATGGTCAAAGATCAGGGCATTTCTTTTGTCGGTCTCTCTTAACCTTCCGATAAAGGAAGATAACGTCTGGTCTTTTTCAACAGTAAGAAAATCGTCTTTGATAATATTCTTAATTTCCATATACAACCCACCTCGTTTGGTTATAAGAATATAATAACTTAGAGATATTTAAAGGTTTAGTTTTGGTGAAGAAATCAGCTGATTTTGGCAAGTTTTAGTATATGTATGTTTCTCGGGCGATTATAGAAATAAATCAAAACAAAAAGAAAGCTATTCAACAAGTTCTTCTAATCTCTTTAAATTGTGTTTAAATTGGTCCAGATCGTCTTCTGTATAATGTTGTGGTTGTTTTGAACAATAAGAGATCAAATCTCTAAAAAAATCTCTTCTCATCTTTATGTATCCTGTTTTGATACTATCTGGGACTAATTGTAACTCTTCTTCTAAAGCTGTCACACATCTATCTGGAGAATCTATCCCCAACTCTGTGAATTCAATAAATTCATGAGCAACAGCATACTGCCTATATCCTGGATCAACACTGTCAGAGATGCCCAGGACATAAGCTGTTTTATCTTCTCCAGTTAATCTAATTACAAAATTAGGTAAATTTGGCTCTTGAGACTGAGGCACGACAAAATAACTGAAAGTTCTGGTGCCAAGAGTTACATCCGCTTCTAGGTATCCCTGATCCTGAAAATAAGCTCTGGCTCCTTCAATCTCATCTTGAGTAAACTTTTTCATACTACTAACAAGTAGTGTTATTTATTTAAATGTTTCGTTTTCTTCTAGTTAGTGTGTTATTAACCTCAAAGTAGTAAACTAACCAAAATATTTATAAATAATTAGATAAAAAAAGATTTATGGGATTAGAAGAAGACATTCAAAAGGATATTGAGAAAGTAAAAGAATTAAAAGAAGGTATTAACCAATTCAACGGACATCCTCTTGTTTATGAAATCTGTGAAGAAAATGAAGAGATAAATAAGGGACAACCTGCAAGATGGATGGCCTTCCGCACATCTGAACAGACATTCTATTTCGAAGGAATTCGTGAAATTTGTATTGTGGGAGTGTGGAACGGGGTTCCTAATGAATACAAGCCGATTTTAGTGATACATGAATTAAGAGAACATGATACTGGTTCTCATGAACTGGCAAGAGAATATGAGACAGAATTTGCTTATAAGTTTCTTGGTAAGAAGAGATTCAATGAGTATTTAGAATGGAGAAGACAGTACGATCCATAACTCAGGGCCTCAATTCTGGTCTGGACAGATTTTTGATACTCTGCATGATTTCCGGCCAGTTTTTGACTCTTATTATCCTTTCCGGCAGATGGTTTCCTTGATTCCAAGGACAGTCCATCAGATAGACTTGGGTCACCTGGCTGCATTTTTTGGCATAATCTAGATTATCTTCAATCATCAGGTCCAAACCCAGTTCTGAACATAGTTGGTGCTTGCTTTTGTCCGGCTGGTCAGACCAACTGCCTGTAAAATAAACTTGTGAAAATTTCTGAGGAAAATGCTGTTCCAGCCAGTCTTCAGTGGCCTTTCCAACAAGAGAATAAGATCTAGAGGTGATTACGAACAGATTATGGTCCTGTTCCAATCTGCTTACTGCTTCTTGGGAACCATCAATTAAAGGAAGATTCTTGAATGAATCAGTGTTATGAAAATCCCGGACTAAGTGATAAGTTTCTTCTTTTGCTGTAGGCAAGACCTCCCAGAAATTATAAGATATAATTTGTTCTCTGCAAAAACTAGTCTCATATCCCCAGTTGTAATAGTCAAGAAAAGGATTCACAAAATCTGCCAAGACTTCATCAATATCTATTCCAATCTTCATCTATCTGCCGGTTTGATACTCATTTAAATAACTTTTTAGAAAACTTTTTAACAACCAATCACTTTAATCGGCTAAAGGGGATTATAGATGGTGAAACTTAAAATATACTTGTTCAGGCATGGTCAGACTTATTTCAACCGAGACCATAAGTTTACTGGCTGGAAGGATTCTAAACTTACTCCTCAAGGAATTAAGGATGCCAAGAAGGTGGCTGGGTTATTGAAGACTAAGAAGTTTGGGGTGGCTTATCATTCTCATCTATCTCGTTCTAAAGACACCTTGAAATATGTTCTAAAGTATCACCCTGAATGCAAGGATCTGATTGAAGATGACCGGATGATCGAAAGAAGTTACGGCAGATTGCAAGGAAAAAGCCACAAGTCATTTGTTCGTTCTGAGGGCATGGACTCGTATAAGACCTTACTACAGTGGCACAAGGTAGATCATCTGAAAGGAAAAGAGCGGAAAGAGTTTATTGAGAAGATGGGAGAGGCAGAGCTGAAGATTATCAGGAGAAGTTACGCTATTCCTCCACCAGGTGGAGAATCTGTCAAGATAGTAGAGAAAAGAGTTAATGCTTTCATCAAAGACCTGTTGAAGAAGATGAAGAAAGAGAAAGTGAATGTAGCTATCTCTGCTCATGGGAATAGTATGCGACCGTTCAGGAAATACTTTGAGAAATTGACCATCAAACAGATGATGGAGCTGGAGAATCCATGGGATGATTATTTTGAATACAGTGTGAATGTAGATTGATACCTATTTTTTCTAAAATATAAATATATTTAAACTTCTATCTTGGTTGATTGACCTGATGTCTTTGGATAAAAGAATTGGTTTTTGCCTGGCAGACCGGCAAATCAGAGAAAAAATTGAACATGGAAAGATTATTGTCCCTACCTTTGATGCCTCTAGGATTCAACCTTCTTCTTTTGAGCCTACCGTAGGCGAAGAAGTTTTTATATTAGACACAGAAACTAAAGGAATCTTTCGACCTAACCTTAATGAAACTATCTACAGAACTTTACTGCAATTGCCTGGAAGGCAAAGACAGAAAATCGATCTGACTGGAGGTTTTGAACTTAAAAAGGGGTTCACTTATCTAATTCCTTTAGAGGAAAGACTTGTACTCCAGGAAAAAGAATTTATCAAGTCTTCACCAAAAAGCAGCTTTGGCAGGATCTTTTTGAATACTAGGTTATTAACAGATTATAATCCCTGCTTTGATGAGATCAATGCGCAATACAAGACCGAAACTGAATTACAGCAATGGCTGCTTGTACAGCCGTTGGCTTTTAATGCAATTGTCTATCCTGGAATTTCATTAAACCAGCTAAGATTTTTTTCTGGTTTTAACGCCAAACTTAACTCTGCTGAGTTGTCTGAAGAGTTCAATAAAAATCCTCTACTCTACACGAAAGATGAAGAGAATAAACTAATTCCAGCTGAACCGATAATCACTGAAGATCTGCAGATCCATCTGGACGTCTCCGGACAATATACAGAAGGGATTGTCGGCTTGAGAGCTAGACATAATCCCGCGCCGATTGATCTAAAAGATAAAAGTAAATATGAAGCAGAATATTTTTTCGAACCCATGGTCAAGGGAGTACCTCTGATCAAAGGAGAACATTATCTATTTGCTTCGCACGAAGTTTTGAAGATCCCTCCACATCTAAACGTGGAACTGAAGAGCCATTCTCATGTAGGTATAACCGGACCGTTACATTTTGCAGGTTTTATCGATAATGGGTTTGAAGGAGATTTGGTTTTTGAGATAAGGTCAGATGAATTATCAAATATGTCTTTGGAAGATAAAATGCCGATTAGTAAATTAGACGTTTTTAGGACTTGTCTGCCGGAAAAGATATATGGAAAAGAGATTGGATCTAACTATCAAAAACAGATCGGGCCGCGTCCGGCAAAATTCTTCAAGCCCTTTGATTTTGTATTTGCCGCAAGGAATTATCAAAAATTAAATCGGTGTGTGCTGGTCTTGGATGCTAAAGTTTTGAATAGACATAGAAGCGTCAAAGAAGGTTTGGAACTCATTTCAGAAAATCCAGATGGACTGTTACAAGATATCCAGGACCCGGATAAAAGATTCTTCCAATCAAGATATGATTGTGAGTTTGACGAGCTGATCTTACAGCCAATCCCTTACGTTTTGATGTTTGGACCGGATCAGACTGTTTTTACCTACATCAGGGCCAAGAATATTAAAGATTATGGAGATAAAAGGCTGTTTGGAAAACATTCGATCGGCGTCGGCGGCCATATCAACGAGTCTGACAGTTCTAACTGCATTGAAGAGTGTATCAGAAGAGAATTGGAAGAAGAGATTACGATTGAAGGAAATCCCACCGATCCTAAATTGGTAGGTACTTTGATGGCCTATAACACCCCTGTAAACAGGGTGCATTTTGGCTTGATTTTTAGTATCCATACCAAGGGGAAAATTAGACCCAAAGAGGCTGCACTTGTTTCAGGCAGGATGATCCCGATCGGCCAGTTGGTTGGTGATCCGGAATATGAAAACAAATATGAAACATGGAGCAAAATTATAATCCCTTACTTGGAACCAATTTATTCTTTGTGAAATCAAAATGTTTCTAAGAAAGTTTTATAAAATAGTTACTATTTAGTGATAAAATGGATAAATTATATTTTGAAGAAGGTCTGGAAGAAGCAATCGAAAGAATTGAGTCAATAGAAGAAAGACCAATTTTAGTGGCAGTTTATGGTTGGCCAGATAGTGGAAAATCATATTTGATAAATAAATTAGGAGATTGTTTTGCGCAAAGGGGTTTGGAAGTGGCAAGATCCAGTGGCGGCCCCTACAAGGACACTTTTTATATCCTGCGGGAGAGAGCTCAATACCTTCGCAGACTAATCTTCTTTCATTGTGCATGGGTTAAGGAAAATAAGGGAGAGAGATCTTTATTCAAAAATGAAGATCCAAATTATCTTGCTGAATCCATTGCAGGAAAAAAGATCCACTTAAACATTGGTATCTACAACCCTTTTTTGTTTCCAAAACCCACTGGAGAGTATGACTTAATCATCAGGAATCCGGAGAGTAAAAAAAAATCATTACAATGTTGCTAAAATGAAACGCAAATCTCTCAAAATCCTTAAAAGACTCCAGTCCAAAAACGGACTGTTCAGTGCCAGTGCTTTAGATACCAGTTATAACAAAGCTTGGATCAGAGACAATATCTACTGCGCCTTGGGACTGGAAAAACACGAGTTGGACAGAGCACTCAAAACTTATTCTGCTTTATTAGACATCTTTCTCAAGCATGAATACAAGATCGATTGGGCTATCAGAGAAAAGCCTGATGCTACCCATAAATATATCCATGCCAGGTATGATCTGCAGACCATGGAAGAGTTCTGGGAAGAATGGGGAAATAAACAGCATGATGCTATTGGAGCTTTCCTGTTTAAAGTAGGAGAGTTAGAAAACAAAGGAATAAAAGTATTAAGAGATATCAATGATTACAGAATTGTCCAGAAACTGATCTTTTACCTTAAAAATATTGAATACTGGCATGATCCGGACAACGGCATCTGGGAAGAGTATGAAGAAGTGCATGCCTCTTCTGTGGGCGCCTGTGTAGCTGGCCTGAAACAGTTGAAAGCTTTGTTTTATATTCCAGAAGGATTGATTGAGAAAGGAGAAGAGACATTGCAAAGACTGTTGCCAAGAGAATCAGAAACAAAAGAAGTTGATCTGGCCTTGCTGTCTTTGATCTATCCATACGCTGTTGTGGATGAAGAACAAAGAAAACAGATCTTAACAAATGTTGAAGAGAAGTTAATAAAAGAAAGAGGTGTCATCCGGTACTTAGGAGACCAATATTACAATCAAGATGGTGAAGCGGAATGGACCTTCGGCTTTCCCTGGCTGGGGATCATTTACAAAGAACTTGGTGATCAAGATAAATACAACTTCTACTTGAACAAAACAACTCAAGTGATGAACAACAAAGGAGAATTGCCGGAACTTTATTTCGCTAATTCCTTAATCCATAATGAGAACTCTCCCCTATGCTGGTCACAGGCGATGTATCTGGCTGCGATTGCTTAAGAAGACTAAGATTTTTAAATAAGAGATACCTAGTCATAGTTATGAAAGATAACTGCCGTGATTATGTTGTCAATAAACTAAAGAGTTATCATAAAGACCAAGTAATAATCAGTGAGCATGCTCGCATCAGACTTATCCAGAGACAGATAGATCCTAAAGAAATCATAGAAAACATTATAAATCCCAAAAGATTAGATTTTGCTATAAAGGAAGAAGCAAGCTCTCCTGATGAGGAAAAGTTTGATTGTTATTTTGGATATAGCAAAACTCAGTGTCACAAGTATGTTTTAGTGCTTAAAGACAATATAATTGTGATAACTGCAATTAAAATTAATAGAAGATGGCAAAGAATTGTTGAGAGCAAGATGAGGGAAAGATAAAATGCTGCAAAATTTCAATTTTGATTATGATTCAGAAAACGATAGTCTATTTGTATATAATCCTAAATCAAAATCTAAAGCTAGTGTGGAGATGGATGATTTTATCATTGATTTTAGCTCAAGAAAGGAGATAAGTGGAATTGAGTTACTCAATGCCACCGAATTTTTGAAAAGTTTAGAATTTGAAGATCAAAGGATCAATATCAAAGAGTTATTAAAAAATATTGAAGAGTGTAAGATAGAAATTATTGTAAAAGAAAATTTCTTTGTGATTAAATTTATCTTAATATCCAAATCCAAAGAAAGGATTGCAACCCCATTGGTTATTCCAACAATTAATGAACCCAGCCCGGCGTTAGCTGCTGTTGCCTAAGATTATCTCTCAATATAAGTCTGGATCTGCCTTCCGGATTTAGTATTCTGTCTCCAAAACTCTTTGATCTCCAGAAAAGGTTTGATCTCTTTCTCAATCTTGTTGAAAAATCTCTGTCCCTTCTGGGTCAGTTTGATCTTCTTGTCTTCATATGAG
>JBDREV010000026.1:0-9560 GCA_043819375.1 Candidatus Woesearchaeota archaeon | reverse complement strand
GGGGGTATAAGACTTATGGGTAAAGATAAGGGGATACGGCACCAGAATATTTCTTCAAGTTGTGAGATACAGTGCCGTCTCCGGCATCCCGAAAATCCATTTCACGGATTTTAGTGATACTTAGTTGTAAGTAACAATAGTCAGCAATCCTTTTCAGGTTCTCTACATCCTCTTGATTGTAAGCGATCAACAGATCCAACCATTCTTGATCACCAGAAGCATGGAAAGCTTTCCAAAGATCTACCGGACTGCCCCTGAGGTGCTGAGGTCTGTTTAAGTTAAGCTTTTTTTCCACCTCTTTTAAGCCGCCCTTCAGATCCAGGTTGATACACAATGGCTTCAGATCAAGATGGGGAATTTTGATTTCTAATTGTAATTGTTTCTTTAATTTAGGCAGATCAAAAGCAGAACCATTAAAAGTGATAATCAGCTTGTATCTGTTCAATTCTTTTTTAATAAGCTCTTTTTCTAAATTAAAACCCTTAACAAAGATTTTAGTCTGATATTCATCGGCTATCCCCAGTAAGATTATCTTTCCGTAAGAATCAACTTCTAGATCCAAGAAACAGGCTTCTTCTTTGAAATATTGGTATAATCTCCAGGTCTCTTTCTTTGGGAGGATCTGGGCGAAATAAGCAGAATTATCTTTTTGTAGCTCTTGTTTAGCTTCTTGTAGTTTACGGTTGTAATAAGCTTTTCGTTTGGGGGAGATGCCGTTAATCTCTTTTATTTTCAAAAAATCATTCCAATCCGTGATCCCTTGCTGCCAGAGATTCTGCTCTGTTTTGGAAGAGATCTTATCCAAGAAGATGAAAGAGTTTCTGATCATATTACTTCGTTGTCGGAAATATTTAAAAATGGTTTGGATTTTTTGACTGCATGGGGCCTAATTATATACTCAAATATGAACAGCCAGAAAGCAAGGAATTCTTTTTTGTTGTCAACTATAATGCTAATAAGGTGATTGATAACAATCCTTCATTAGATGAGTTGATCAAGTTGGCTTCAGAAAGAGGTTATAGTCAACTGAGCATTAAGGTTCCGCCAAGTATTCTTGAGAACGTGAAGAGGAAATATTATCCTCCCGATTATATCAGCTCTTTAATTTGAGAAGATTTTATATACTTCTGACTGAATAATCAATCTGGGTGGAAAAAATGGCGATTAGTTTATTATATCTTATCATCGGTTTAGTTGTGGCAATTATCCTGTCCAGCTTGAAAGTGGTCAAGCAGTATGAACGGGGAGTATTGTTCACTTTAGGAAAATTCTCTGGAAAGATGGGTCCCGGATTGAGGATGGTCATCCCCATCATCCAAGCTTGGGAGAGAGTTGATCTGAGAGTCAAAGCAGTGGATGTTCCTGACCAGGAATGTATCACTAAAGATAATGTTTCTGTGCGAGTGAATGCAGTCATCTATTACAAAGTTGCTGATGCAGCCAAAGCGATCATTGAAGTGGAGAATTTCTTTTATGCGATCTCACAGCTGGCTCAGACTACGATGAGAAATGTTGTGGGAGAAGTAAGCTTGGATGATTTATTGGGAGAAAGAGATCAGATCTCTGACCGGATCCAGAAGATTGTCGATAAGCTTACAGATCCTTGGGGGATCAAGGTTGATTCTGTTGATCTGAAAGACATTGTTCTGCCTGAAGATCTGAAAAGGACAATCGGAAAACAGGCTGAAGCAGAAAGAGAGAAGAGAGCAGTGATCATCCAGGCAGAAGGGGAAGTAATCGCCTCTACTAATCTGTCTAAAGCAGCCAAGACCCTAGCTGAAGCGCCTGGAGCTTTACATCTGAGAACTTTACAGAGCATCAATGATATCAGCTCAGACCAAAGCAACACCATTGTCTTTGCTGTGCCTCTGGAAGTGCTGAGAGCTCTTGAAGGGTTCGCTAAGAAGAAGTGATTTTTATTTTTTTATCCTTGTCTGAAATACCTTAGAACTTCTTGTTTTGGATAAAGTGCTTTTTGTCCCTTTCCCTTTTTATTATCAACCCAATAAGCTTTTGCACCTACATCAAAATCTCCGCTGCCCATCACTTCATTTTCCTTCCAGATTTCAAAGTAATAACCTTCACCATCTGCACCTTCATTGAGCTTGGCCAATTGCAATCCATCATCTTCATGAATGATTGTCCAGAGTTTACCTTTTCTTTCCAATTGTGGAAAGCAAGATGCAATTTGTGAATCAATTCCTGTATTTTGTTTTGTATGGTCCATCTTTTATTCACAACTCCACCACAACTTTCTTATTTATTAAATCAACCTTTTTGATTTTCTTCTCTTTCTCCAATTCTTTCTTGATCTCTTCCCATGTCTTGTTCTTCTTCATCTCTTTGACAATCTCTAATAGTTTAGACAAGGGCTGATAATGGGAATAGACTAGCTCAGCTTTTTGGTTGTTGAGCTCAATCTCTTGCTCTTGCTTTTTGATGGAATCTTCCTGATCAGCGATAATCCGTTCCACAGATTTAATCTTTTTTTCTTGGGGAGAAGTCTTTACTGGTTTCAAAGTATCTACAGCAGAATTATAGTCTGCAAATTCTTTGATTGATTTCAATCCGGATAAAGCAAAAGGAGTGACTTGTTCTTCATAGATAAATCCTGCGGGCGTTTCTATACTTTTGAGTATCCTTTTGATAGCTGCCACAATCTCCTTGAGATGTTCTTTGGAAACTTCTGCAGTTGCCAGATTTTTATCAATAGAACTTAGTTTACAGATCTCCTCAGCATATAATCCTCCAAAACCTACTTCAGTAGCTAAGGAAGCAGCCAGGTTTTTCTTTTCACTTTTAGATAGGATTTCACCTAATTTTTTTTCGGTCAGCTCTTTCCAGTTGAAAGAAGGATTTGGAAAGACATATTTCTCTCCTGGCTTGATAAATCTGTCCCTGAACTTCTGTTGTTTCAAAGCAGCGATAGTCATGTATTTCTCATCAGTCAGGATCAGATTTCCGGGGGGGAACAGTTCGATGATTAGGAAATATTTTTCTTTCTTCTCGATCTCAAAGATGACAATCCGCTCAGAATCATGCTGGTAGATTTTACGAATAAAAGCAACAGCTAGATATTTTCTCAGCTGCATGCAGAAAGAGCTGGGCTTCAGAGCAGTTTTTTTCTCTGCGGTGATATTGATAAATTTTCCAGGAATCACCCTCAGCATCTGCTTTCCTTCTTTGTGCAGCTGGATAATCACTTCTTCATCAAAATGATAGATTTGGTTGATCTTTGCATTTACCAGGGATTGCAACTCGTTGACCAAAGCAGTGATTTCCAGGGAAGAGAGGAATTTTTTAGGCATAAGGAAAGAAAGATAAATTCTATTTTAATGGTTTCTGTTTATTTTCATAAAGTTCGAGAAAGCTGTCTAACTTCTTTTCAATCAAGCTGTAATGTTCAGCCATCTCTTCAGGAAAATTTTCTCTGATTACACATAAGTAAGCTTCTGAGAAATTAGTTATTGTTTTTAACATGTAACTGGGAATCCTTACCCCTCTTTTTATTCTCAGTTCTGCTAAAGTCAACAATCCTTCAACTACCATGTGCTCAAACAACATGTGTTCTAAACTGGGTGTTTCTTCTACCATGTTAATTGCATCTAGAATCACTTTTTTTTAAGATCATGAAAATAAGCGCCTAGAGGGACTTGCACCCTCGATCATCGCTCTGCAGGCGAGTGCCTTAGCTACTTGGCCATAGGCGCTTGAAAATAATCACATCAGAGGTTATTTATATAATTTTCTGGAAGAATGCCCAATTATTTTTTGATCTTTTTTGCCACCAGATAAGCGAAGACAACTACGATTACAGCTAAGAACAAACTGACTAAGAACCTAGTCTTGGGTCCGGAAGCTTCCCAACCTTTGATGAAAGCATAAAAGCTAAGTACAATACCGGCACTGGCCACACCTGCAGAGATGTTGATATAGGCAAGCAGGAAATAACTGCTGATGATAAACACGGCTGCAATGATTGTGGCGATGATGAACACTTTGTAATTATGGTTGTTCACCAAGACTTCTTGTTGAGTATAACATTCTTGCCGTTGGTTCTCCTCTTCGGGCGTGATATTGATCGGTTTATCTATTGGAAAACGCAATTCAATCTGTTTGTCGCAGGTTTCCCAAGGCTGGTCTGGAGAAGGATAAAATGCTTCAATTCCAAGAATCACTAAGAGAAAAAGGATTAGGGCAACCCCAACTCCAAAGACAAAGTTCATGATTTTGGACATTTTATCTAACAACTCTTTTGGATATATAAAAGTAATGGACCCGGAGGGACTTTCGGAATAAATCAAAACAAATGGCGAAAGTCCTCGGAAATGAAATTTCCGGGACACCAAAAACGCCTGTTTTTGATTGATTTGCTTTCGAACCCTCGATCTACAGCTCTCTTGGTTCTTTCGAACATAGAAGGCTGTCGCCTTATTTGACCCACGAGTGGGACAAGCCCAGGAATTATATTCCTCGTGTCCAGGCTAGGCCACGAGTCCATTAGTTATTGCAAGAATGAAAACAACTTTTAAATATTTCGGCAATTAACACTGATTATGCCTAATTTGATCATTTTTGATGATAAGGAGATCCAAGCCAAAGGTTTGGACAAGAACAACCGGGTAGATAAGGATAAACTAAAAAATTACTTGTTTGATGATGATCTGGAGAGATTGGAATTACTGAATAAAATCAATAAATTAAAATCAGCTAAAGAAAATCCCCTCTTATTCTACCCTGGATGCGGAAGTGATATCCTTTTCCCCTTGTTTTATCTGGAAAGGCTTTTTCCGGAAGTGAAAGAAATAAATCTTGTTTTAGTGGATGAGATGGATTGTTCTGGAATTATCAAGACAATCTTGGATGATGTGGGAATCAGTTTTTCAGAAGAGAAAGAACAGATTAGGTTTTATTATAACTCTGTCTTGATAAACTTAACTTTTATTGTTGATGACGTCTTTAAGATGGATCTGCCTGTTTTTGATATTTATTTTGAAAAAGCTTTCCGGATTATCAAAGAAGGCCAGAAAGGTTATGAAAGAAAGATCTTTGAGCAGTTGAGTTCTGGTGGAATAATCATCAGTGATTCTGGCTTTCAAGGATTAAAATTAGATTATTTACTAGTGCCTAAAAATCTAAGTTCTTATAATAAGATGTGCATTGGAATCAAATCTTAATCCTTTGACTACTTTAAAGTAATAATATCAGAAAAATTTATAAATGGAAAGCCATTCTAAAACATAAGGAGGAATCTAAAAATGAATTCAGAAGAATTAGAACAAAACGTGATCAACTCTTTTCAATTAGTCAAAGAAGATGTCAGAAGGCTCTTTGAGAATACTAAGTTTATCCTTGAGCAGATTGAGGAATTAAGAGCTGAGAATAGGCAATTAAGGATGGGTGCAGGTAAAGACACTACTAAAGTGATTACTGTGCAGGCTGCCAAGCCCTCTAAAACTGTGAGAATAACCAAAGCTCGACAGATGAAGAATTTTGTGGCTTCTAAAACTGGTAAGAAAGTACACAGCCCTAACTGTCTACACGCCCAGAATATCAGCAAAGAAAACAAAGTTATTTTTACAACCAAAACCAAAGCTTTGAATGCTGGTTATAAGTTATGCAGCTGTTTGGCTTACTAGTACCTTAATTTTTTTTATATTCTTAAGGTAGCCAAGTCTTTTCATTCTTTAATTTATCTGGCAGATACTTATCGATAACATAATTTAATCCCCACCTAGCCAGGGCTTGCTGTTCTGCCCTGACCTTCATCTTAGCCATCTGGTTGAGAGCCTTCTGCCAGGGCTGATGATGCTGGATAAAAGGATCATTCTTGATCAGATCTTTGATTTTCTTGATATCTACATCTTTAAGTGGATGGGTGGGAAGTTTATAATCCACAATATCTTGTGGTGTGATACCAATAAATTTTGCTTGAGGAACACAGAAGAATTCGTTGATATGGGCAGCATTTCCTGAACCCACCTTCAAAGTCCTATAGATTGAGCCAAACCCGTATGGATCTCCATCCGTGAACACATACACCTGCAGTTTCTGCTCATCAGCTAACCTTCTGATAAATCGTCTACAGGCTCGAGTAGGTACTCCACCCATTGAGATTAGGATGCAGTTGGCTTTCCTCCAGTATTTATGTTTGACCAACCTTTGGAACATACCTGCTGTCTCGATGGCGAGAATAAACTTAGCTTTGGTCTCAAATTTGAGATGCTCGACAGAGCTGGGGATAGAGTAAGCTCCTGAACCAAATTTAGTACAGTCAATCCTTAGCTCTTTTTTTGTATCTGAGTCTTGGTCGATGACAATCAATTCACCAGCAATATCTCCACCTTTTTCTTCAGGAATGAAGCCGATCTGTTCTCTGTTAAGCATGACCATGGCTTCGATATCATCCATAATGGCATCTGATTCCGGCTGTTCATGGAAGCGGGCCTCACCCCAGTTCTTAGAGACGTAATAGGCTTCTCTTTTGGTAGCGATATCCTCAGTTTCCACCAATTTTTTAGACAGGCCCATCATCTTGAGGGTTTGGGCAAAAGTCTTGATAGTAGAAGCAGTGAGAGTTCTTGCTTTCATCTTTCCCACCAATTCAAAGTAACCTTCTTTAGTGTCATACTTGACATTAGTCAGGCTGCGCAGAGGCATAGTCAGTTCTGGCTGCTTTTTCTTGATGATTGTATTGTAGACACTAGTGGCAAGTTCTTTGATCTTATTGGCG
This sequence comes from Candidatus Woesearchaeota archaeon, assembly GCA_043819375.1. Classification (GTDB taxonomy): domain Archaea; phylum Nanobdellota; class Nanobdellia; order Woesearchaeales; family GW2011-AR9; genus JBDREV01. The sequence continues at coordinate 2,827 of JBDREV010000026.1, read as the reverse complement.
GCTTTGGTCATCTGGTCTTTCACTCCTCCTCTTTGTTTTCTTCTTTATCGTCTTCTCTTCCTATTTTAGCAAAATCCTCGTCGTAATCAGGGTTATCCACTTTAATCTCTTCTAAAACACCTCTCTGCTTCTCGAGAATCTCATTGAGCAGCTGTTCCACTTTTTCTTTGTCAGTTATGCCGATCAATTCTTCTAGGGCTTCTGAGATATAGGGGATATAGGTTTCAATATAAGAGCGTTTCTTGGATTCAGCATGGATCCTTTTTTTCTTGTTGATAAACATGCCTAATTTCCTGCCGCATTCTCTCACTGCCAGCTGGATCTCTTTGATGATCTCGGGATAGTGGGCGATTGACTCTTTAGCTTCAGAGGTGAAAGGAACCCAGACTGAAGCCATATGCACTACAATTGTGCAGGGTCCGATGGGCAATGATTTTTTTGATTGTGATAATCCATAAGGCCTCCAGGCAGTGCTGACTACTGCAGCATTAGTGGCGCAAGCTCCGGGTTGGTAGATCAAAGGAACACGGTTGGCATATCTTAACAATTTGATGGTGCTATCTTTATCTTGTTCTCCTCCGTAAGCTAGGGCACAATTATGCATGACAATATTATTAGAAACAAAATTTCCATTTTCTGTAGTGAGATCATAAACATATTCTTCGTTAGGCATCAATTTGATATCAACTATCTTGTCACAGAGAATATCAGAATTTATTAATTTTAAAATATTAATTGCGGCTTGGCCAAGATATTCTTTTTGAAGGATTGCTTGGCTGAGATTTTTTGCAGTGATGTTGTGTCTTCCTTTTTCTATCTGTCTTATGCTTGTGTCAGAAAGCCCCAATTCATGCTGAAATAATCTATTTTCTTCCCGAAATAATTTTAATAGATTACCGATCGGAATTATTTCCCCAGTATCCTTCTGTTCATAATCAAAACTAAGTTTATTAATCTTTTCAGCTCTTGCAGTTTGTCTAAAAGAGAGGATATCTTTAAACTTTTTGACATTGGAATAACCTGTTATGATGATGTTGTGTTTTTCTTTTTTAGTTATTACTTCTCTTTCCCCAATCTTTCCAAACGTTTTGGGAATTTTGCTTATTTTGATTGAAGAGAGTATGTTTAGCCTTAAGAGCAGGGTTTGAACCAGTTGAGCCTTTTCTTTTTCAGCAGTGGCGATTCCAATCTCTCTTTTACTTAAATTAACCCAACCATCCCCATCAACAAAACCTTTCAGCCAGGCAATAATCAGGTGGTTAGGCAAGCTGGTTTTTTCTTTCTTCAGGGAAGTTAAAAGATGATAAGCAGTTTTGTTACAGAAATAAGAATTGTGCTTATATTTTTTGATCTCAATTCCGAATAACGATTCTGTTTTTTGTTTAAAGGACTGATGCAGGTTAGAATCTAGATTGACAAAAACTATCCCTTTCTTGCTGATATAGCCGTCTGATTCCAGGAGACCAAGAATATAAAGAAGGTCTTCATCGATCTCAGGAAGAGTTATTTTTTTTGGATTATAAAACTTGTTATCAACATAGCGGATTTCTTTAATTTCTTTTTTGAGCTTTTTGATATCTTTATTCAAAATCAAGGCAATATCCTCTAATTCGTTAAGATAAGGCCGGGTTGTACAAATATCACGCTTAAAAGCCTTGAGTCTTTCGTAAGGGAGAGATAATTCTTTTGAAGCATCTTTAAGATTTCCAAATTTAAAAGACAACTCTGCGATTAAATCCTTTACTAAACTTTTATTGAGTACCTGTATATACTGCTTATCTATTAAGTCAAGAAAAGAAGGGATTTTTCCTTCCACATCTATCTGTTTGGGCACTGCAATGTATTCTCCACTGCTAACTTCTTCAGTTTTTTTCCAGATGATCTGTCCATTGCTGATGATGGGGACTTCATTGTTTGCGGTTAAGGTAAGTTCTCTCCCGGATTTTGTTTTTAGTCTCAACAGCTTATGGATATTCTTGAATTTTTGCTTTGCAAGAATTTTAGTGGGAGTTATTTTTAAATTTTCATCGAGGGAAAGCACTTTTCGATAATCCTCATTTTCCACGTAATCCTTAATTGGAATTACAGTCCCATCTTCCAGAATTAGTTTAGAATCTCCGGTACAGCATTCAATCACAAATGGGTTACCCCTATAGACACTTGGGGGTCTGGTAACAGAAGTATAAAATTCAGCATTGATCTCTTTTCTTAAACCCTTTTCTAATAATTCTGCAGTGATGGGAGAAAGACAATTAGTTGGCGGAGCAATGATCTTGGTTTTTTGGATTCCATGGTATAATTGTTCAGCCATCTCTCTGGAAATCTTTTTTGGCTTAGAGTTGGGCAATAATGCAGAGTTTTCGCAGATCTCTTTAGCTGTTCCTGGGCCAACTCTGGAAAAGTCTTGAATCAGGAATGCCTGCAAGGTCCTGGCTTCAGTCATCTCCAGCATCTTGATGAGCATACCTAATTCTACACCATACGGATGAGGCTTGATCTCTTTGGGCTCTTCCGGCATCTCTTCGGTGGCTCTGGGAAAGATGATCTGCTCGGCCATCGGATTGGTGTAGATGATTGTGCAATGGGGGTTGGTGATGGCAGTTTCCTTAAGATATTCATCAACAGACTGCTTGCCTTTGAAATAGCTGCCTTCCAATTCAAACTCAATCTTGGTGCCATGCTCTTTTCCTTCCCATTCCACTTCTTTTTCTTCAAGAATGTCTGGATTATTAGTCTGGGTGTTGATCTTCAGTTTGTATTGATTGGCTTTGCTGTTGAGATCAGTCTTGGAGATGATCTCTGCCGGCTTGCCAGTAGTCAGCTGAGC